>RFVQ01000138.1 GCA_009922495.1 Chitinophagia bacterium | reverse complement strand
TGATCTTTCCGGCATCCATGATGGCGACTCTTTCGCAGAGATATTCTGCTTCGTCCATGTAGTGAGTGGTGATGATCACCGTTGTTCCCGCTGTACGGATGTTTTTGATCAGGTCCCAGAGATTCCTTCTGGCCTGTGGATCAAGGCCCGTCGTAGGTTCATCGAGGAAAATGATCTTAGGATCATTGATCAACGTAGTGGCGATGGAGAATCTTTGTTTTTGTCCTCCGCTCAATGATTTATAAATCGATTTGGCCTTGTCCTCCAGGTTGACTTTGGACAAGAGTTCCATCGGGTCTACTTTCTTGTTGTACAATCCATTGAACAGTTCAATCAGTTCCACCAATCGGAGTCCAGGATAGAAGCCCGATGTTTGCAGCTGAACGCCAATGATGCGTTTGATCTCATTGGGTTGTTCATCAAGATCAAAACCTGCGATTGTTATTTTGCCAGAAGTCTTGCTGCGCAAGGTTTCCATGATCTCAAGGGTGGTGGATTTGCCGGCACCATTGGGGCCGAGCAGTCCAAATATTTCACCTTCCTTCACTTCAAAGGAGATGCCTTTCACCGCTTCAAAATTTCCATATGTCTTGGTCAGGTTTTCTACGGTGATCATATCAATAAAATAAATAGTCCCCTTTGGATGAAATGGCCACTACAGGCAGTTTTTTGTGTTCCTCAAAAAAATCATACACCTTTTTGAGGTTCATGGCAAATGGTTTGAGGCCCGGATCACCATCGTATAATTTTTCAATGTATTCAATGCTTCTGGCATCCTTGTATTTGATTGGAAAAATATGGACTGGAATAAATTCTTGTCCTGCTGCTCTGGCGTAAGTAGACAATATGTACAACTCTTCAATCTGCGGATCCGTGATGGGGATGCAACCTACGGTAACACAACTGCCATGGATATAGATCTCGCCTCCGGGTTTCATGTCGTCTGCCAGCAGCTTGTCCGAAGGGTTTGGATAGTTCAGCCCCAGTGACAAATGGTATTGGCTATTCGCATTGAACTCATTGATATAATAAAATCCTTCGGGAACCTGGTAATCGCCTTCCATTCGCTTGGGGCCCATGGTGCCGGCAAGGGCACAGATGCGGTAGGTTTTGAAGAGGGTGAAGGTATCGGCGCCCTCGTTTTTCACCCATACCTGCAGGTCGCTGTTGTACTTGAAACTGCGGATATAGAGCTGCTTCAATGGCCAGCTGAGTTTTTTGGCAGCAAACTGCTTTTTAAGGGTGTCTTCTTTGTTGTAAAAGGCTTTGGAAACCCTGGCAAAGGTTTTCTGGTATTCCACAAAACTGTTTTGGGACTGTCCGATGACGGCCTGTGAGCCTAACATCAGGATCAGCCATAGAAAGCTTGAAAAAAGGTTGCTTCTGCGCAGCGTCATGGTACACAAAATTAATGGTTTTGATTTAGGGATAAGTAAGGATATTTGCATACATGATCAAGGCCGGTATTTTGGGTGGAGGGCAGTTGGGTAGGATGTTGTTGCAGGAAGCAGCTAATTATCCCGTCATTACCCATGTCATGGAAAATGATGTGGAATGTCCAGCTGCCAGACTTTGCCACCATTTTGTCAAAGGGGATATCACCCGGTATGAGGATGTGGTAAAGTTTGGAGAAGGGTTGGATGTGCTCACCATTGAAATCGAAAATGTCAATGTGGAAGCCCTTTTTGCGCTGGAAGAAAAAGGGGTAACCATCATTCCCCGTCCCGCTGCCTTGCAAACCATCAAGAATAAAATCTTACAGAAAGAATTTTACCAACAGCATGAGATCCCGACAGCCCCCTTCAAGGTATTGTCGAATAGAAATGATTTGCAGGCAAACCATGACATGCTTCCGGCCGTACACAAGCTGGCAACCGGCGGGTACGATGGGAAGGGTGTTCAAATCATCCGCAATGCACAAGAGATCGCTTTAGGTTTTGATGCGCCTGCTGTGCTGGAGAAAATGATCCCCATTGCCAAAGAGATCGCCATTACGGTGGCGGTGGCGCAAGGGGGACAAACAACGGTATATCCACCCGTGGAAATGGTGTTTGATCCATCCTTGAACCTCCTGGATTTTCAATTGTGTCCCGCTTCCCTTCCGGAAAAGGTGCTTTGGAAAGCAGAGGCCATGGCCATTTCCGTTGCCCGAAACCTGGGATCTGCGGGATTGTTTGCCGTGGAGATGTTTGTGGACCATGACAACAATGTATGGGTCAACGAGACGGCACCGAGGGTACACAATTCCGGACACCATACCATTGAAGCCCACTACAGTTCACAATTTGACATGCTCTGGAGGATCATGTTGAACTATCCATTGGGTAATACGGCGATGATCATGCCCTCTATCATGATCAATATTTTGGGAGCCAATGGCTATGCGGGTGAAGCAAGGGCAGAGGGACTGGAAGAGGTTTTGACGATACCCAATGCCTTTGTGCATTTGTATGGCAAAAGAGAGACCAAGCCGGGAAGGAAAATGGGACATGCCACCGTGATCAGCCATGAACGACAGGAGCTGATTCATCAGGCCAACAGGATCCGAACCACCTTGTCGATCAAAGGAAGCAAAGCAATTTAAACAACGCATATGGCAACAGCCAAAAAGACAAGCAAAAGAAAACCCGTCGTCAGCATCATCATGGGAAGTGACAGTGACTTGCCGGTGATGAATGCGGCAGCAGATCAACTGAAAGACTTTGGTATTCCTTTTGAATTGACAGTAGTATCCGCACACAGGACACCGGACCGACTCATGAAGTTTGCCGCAACCGCTGCCAAGCGAGGCATCAAGGTAATCATCGCCGGAGCCGGTGGTGCAGCGCATTTGCCGGGCATGGTGGCATCGATCACCACCTTGCCTGTGGTGGGAGTGCCGATCAAGTCGTCCAACTCCATTGATGGCTGGGATTCTGTTTTGTCGATCTTGCAAATGCCCAATGGCATTCCCGTTGCCACCGTGGCTTTGAACGGAGCCAAGAACGCAGGCATACTCGCCGCTTCCATTTTATCGGCATCCAGCAAACCGCTTGAGAAAAAGTTGCAGGCATTCAAAGACAAGATGAAGACTGAAGTGGAAGCAAAAGCAAAAGGATTGGTGGGGAAGGGATTTGAGAATGGGTTTGATTAGATTCACGCTGGACAAAAAAATGAATTTCAAAAAAAATAAAAAATAGATCAATGAAAAAAATGATTGTTTTCAGTGCGGTGCTTCTTGCTGTGTCAACAGGATTTGCGCAAACCAAGCCAGCCTCAGCGGGTAAGCCCACCACCACTCCTCCCAAGGCAGTGGCCACACAACCGGCTGCACCTGCAAAGGCTGCGGCTGCTGCAAAACCCGCTACACCGCCAAAGGCTGCGGTTGCTGCTACACCTGCCAAGGGCAATGCAGTTGTATTGAAAAATGCGATTGATTCCATGAGCTATGCGATAGGCATGCTGGATGCCAATTTCTTCAAAACACAGGGCATTACCAGCATCAATCCTGAAGCGCTTGCCAAAGGATTTGCTGATGCCATCAAGGGTTCAACAGTATGTTCTCCGGAACAGGCGGATCAGATCGTGCGCTTTCAAATGCAAAGGATGAGTTTGCAAAAGATACAGCCCACGATAAAAGAAGGAGAGAAGTTCCTGGCAGAAAATGCAAAGAAGCCTGGTGTGAAAACTACTTCCAGTGGTTTGCAATATGAGGTCATTACCGAAGGTACAGGGGAGAAGCCCGTTACCTCCAGCACCGTGAAAGTGCATTATGAAGGTTTCCTCATCAACGGGAAAAAATTCGATAGCTCCCGTGATCGTGGAGAGCCAGCACAGTTTCCTTTGAACGGTGTGATCCGTGGATGGACAGAAGGCGTGGCCCTGATGCCTGTTGGCTCAAGGTATAAATTGTATATCCCTTATCCGCTCGGTTATGGTGAGCAGGGTTCTGGTGAAACCATCCCTGGAGGATCTGTGTTGATCTTTGACGTGGAACTGCTGGAGATTGTGAAGTAGGGTTGTGGGTTGTGGGTTGTGGGTTGTGAGTTGTGAGTTGTAGGTTGTAGGTTGTGAGTTGTGGGTTGTCAGTTGTAGGTTGTCGGTTGAGTTGTTAATAAAAAAATTAAAGGATTATGGTAACAGTGCAATATCCCATTGGGAAAGTTCAGTTCGTTGAGTATTCAGAGAAAGAAAAAGAAGCGAGGCTGGCAGATATTTTGTTCCTGCCCAAGATGCTGGAATATGCAGTGCTGAACCTCAATGAAGCGCAGTTGCAAACGCCCTATCGTGAGGGAGGCTGGACTGTCAACCAGTTGGTTCATCATGTAGCAGATTCACACATGAATGCTTTTATCCGTTGCAAGCTGGCCTTGACGGAAGAGAATCCTACCATCAAGCCATATGACCAGGATGCCTGGGTCAGCCGTGAAGATGTCAGCCAGGTGCCGGTGAATATTTCCATCACCCTCTTGCACGCACTCCACCATCGTTGGTATGAACTGTTGAAGTCATTGACTGAACAAGAATGGAAACGAACTGTTTATCATCCAGAGCAACAGCGTGAGATCAGCATCTGGAACATCCTTCTGATCTATGCCTGGCATGGCAAACACCATGCTGCGCACGTGACCAACTTAAGGGAAGAAAAGGGCTGGAACTAATCTTTGCCCTGGTCATTTTCCTTCGGGAGGTTTACCGATAGATGTTGCCAAGCCTGTCCCTTTACCGTCACTCTAACTCCGTCTCAAAAGAATAATTCTTATGCCCGGATTCAGTTTTTCCAAATTCACTCCTTCCAACAGCGGCAAGTCTGACTTTGACCGGATGTTGGACGCATTCATGCAGCTGCTGAGCTACACGAATGGTGATGCGGAAGAGGCCTTGAGTTGGATGACCCAATTGGACAAGGAATACCAGTTCAGTACACCGCAATATGGCATCGGTGATTTCATTGAGGACCTGAAGCAAAAGGGATATATCGATGAAGACAACCAAAAAGGGGAAATCAAGATTACGCCCAAGACCGAGCAAAATATCCGCAAGCGATCCCTGGAAGATATTTTCGGCAAACTGAAGAAAGGGAGAAAAGGAAACCACAGCACTTTCAAGAGTGGTATGGGAGATGAGATCAATCCTGAAACCAGGCCCTATCAATTTGGGGATATGCTGGACCAGGTGGACTTTGTGAGCTCCATTAGAAATTCGCAGATCAACAGCGGTATTGATCAGTTCAACCTGAGGGAAGACGATCTCGAGATCCGTGAGACAGATTTCAAAACACAGACCTCTACGGTGCTGATGATCGATATTTCCCATTCGATGATCCTCTATGGCGAAGACCGCATCACGCCGGCCAAAAAAGTGGCCATGGCCCTTGCGGAACTGATCAAAACAAAATATGCCAAAGACACATTGGATATCGTGGTGTTCGGCAACGATGCCTGGACCATCGAGATCAAAGACCTTCCCTATCTGCAGGTAGGCCCTTATCATACCAATACGGTTGCAGGATTGGAGTTGGCCATGGATATCCTGCGCAGAAGAAAAAATCCCAACAAGCAGATCTTCATGATCACGGATGGCAAACCCACCTGCCTGAAGGAAGGAAAAAAATATTACAAGAATGCCTTTGGTCTCGACAGAAAGATCACCGGCAAATGCCTCAACCTGGCAGCCCAATGCAAAAAGTTGAAGATCAAAATCACCACTTTCATGATCACCAGCGATCCCTATCTCCAAAGTTTTGTGAGGGCCTTTACGGAATCCAACAACGGCAGGGCTTTCTATGCTTCCCTCGATCAGCTGGGCAGTTTTGTCTTTGATGATTTCGAGAAGGGTAAGAAAAAGTTACTGTAAACAACCCACAACCCACAACCGA
>RFVQ01000137.1 GCA_009922495.1 Chitinophagia bacterium | reverse complement strand
TGCCATGGATGATCCTTTTGTCGACCACCAGTTTTCTTTCCTCGATCTCTTCCACTTCCATGGAGGTCTGCCAGAAAAAAAGGTAGGGTGAAATGGTGGTTCCCAATATGCCGATTACGATGAGGAGGTATTCTTTGGTCCACATGATCTCCGGAACGACTGCTGCCCACAAAACCTTGTTCCAATCCTGTTGCACCAGAAAAGGTACAACCAGGTAACAAAGCAATGAAAGGCATAACCACTTTAGGTAATAGGAGATCTTGGCATATGGAAGTACAACGATATAATACGATAACATCACACCGATGCCTACACTAAAAACAGGGGAAGGGATCGAGGGGAAAAGCATGTTGGCCACAGCACCCATCCCGGCCAGGTCGGCACCAATGTTCAAAACGATCGCACCAAAACTGATGGTTACTATCAGCAATACCAGCCACTTCGGATAAAAGGGTTTGATGGCTCCGATCAATCCTTTTTGGGTGACCAGCCCGATTCTCGCACACATTTCCTGCAGGGCTGCCATGAGCGGAAAAGTAAAGACGGCTGTCCACAACGTACTCAGTCCAAACAATGTTCCCGCCTGCGAATAGGTGGCAATGCCGGATGGATCGTCATCACTGGCACCCGTTACCAGCCCCGGTCCGAATATCCTCTTGATCCGTTTCCTGATGAAGCATGTTACTTGTTGGATATCCATGGGTACAATACTAAGCTGCTGAAATCATTTTCAATAAAAAAGCCGGAGTTGATCTCCGGCTTTTTATGTTTTAGGATTTATAACCCCATTTTTTCATGATCTCAAGGTCTTCCTTGACGGAATCCAAGGGTGCTTTTCCCTGATAGGCTTCCTGCTCGATGATGAAATGTTTGGTGCCCCATTTCCTTCCCAGATCAATTACCTCTTTTACAGGAACGATACCCGTACCGAGGATGGTAGACTCGTATTTTTCATGACCGCTGGCCGCCAGGATCTCATCTTTAACGTGCATGGATTCAAACCTGCCTGGATATTTCTGCATGATGTCCAGTGCTTTGGCACCTCCATTGATCATGTTACCGATGTCCAATTGTTGCATGACCAACTTGGGGTCTGTTTCAGAGAGGATGATGTCGAAGAGGGTTTGTCCGTTCAACTTCTCGCTGAACTCAAAATCATGGTTGTGGTATCCGAATTTCATGCCATATTTCTGGCAGAGTTCACCTGATTTGTTGAATACGTTCATGAAGGACTTCAACTCATTGATGTCTGTGCGGGTCTTCTGTTCCATAGAAGGGCTGATCACAAACATTTGTCCCATGGCGGCTGCATCCTCCACGGTATATTTCCATGCATCTGTAAAATCTTTTTTGGCAGCATCCCAATGCTTGGTGGTCATCACAGTGTGTCCACTCGGCATCTTGAGTCCCAGATCGTCCAATACCTTTTTGAACTCAGCGGCTGTCCATCCATAAAATTTGCGGTTCACATAGCTGGCATGTTCAACATGCTTGTAACCCATGGCAGACAATTGTTTCAAGGTCCCCAAAGGATCCTTGCCCATGTCTGCCCGAATGGAATACAATTGTATACCGGTAAGCTCTCCCTTTTTCGCATTGGCAAAAAGGTTTTGTCCCAGTAGCGTAGCACCTGCAGCAGTGAAGGCTGCATTGCGGATAAAATTTCTTCTTGATAGGTTCATATGGCTCATTTTAGATTTTCTGAGCCCTTAAGTTACAAAAAATCAGAGGAATCTGGCTGTTCTGCTTTCCTTGCATTTTTTTAGGCCATTGGGAGTGCCAGCATATACCAGTGATCCTCCTTTTTCGCCTGCTTCCGGTCCCAGTTCAATGAGCCAATCCGCCGATCTGATCACATCTGTATTGTGTTCGATGACAATGATGGTATGTCCTTGATCGATCAATGCATTGAAAGAAGTCAGCAATTTTTTGATGTCATGAAAATGCAGTCCGGTTGTGGGCTCATCAAAGATGAACATGATCTTCTCCTGGTGTCCCTTTCCTTTGCCGAGGAAACTGGCCAACTTGACCCGCTGTGCCTCGCCCCCTGAAAGCGTACCACTGGATTGTCCCAGTTTCACATACCCCAATCCCACATCGCTGAGGGGTTTCAATCTTTGGCAAATGTCTTTTTCGTCGACAAAAAATTCCATGGCTTCGTCAACACCCATTTCCAATACATCGAAAATGTTTTTCCCTTTGTAGGTCACTTCGAGCACTTCGTCCTTGAATTTTTTGCCATTGCAGCTTTCGCAGATCAGGTGAACGTCTGCCAGGAACTGCATCTCAACTGTCTGTTCCCCTTCTCCCTTGCAGGTGTCGCATCTTCCGCCATCCACATTGAAGGAGAAATGTTTGGGTTGAAAACCTCTGATCTTGCTGAGGGGTTGTGAAGAAAAGAGATCACGAACACTGTCCCATGCCTTGATATAGGTCACAGGATTGCTGCGGGATGATTTGCCGATAGGGTTCTGGTCGATCATTTCCACCTGTCCGATCAGGTCGGTTTCTCCTGATACCTGCTTGTGCAATCCCGGTCTGTCTGATACGCCTGTAATCTTTTTTTGCAGCACAGGATAAAGAATCTTTTTAACGAGGGTGGTCTTGCCGCTGCCGCTTACGCCACTGACAACAGTGAAGATCCCCAGCGGGAATGCCACATCAATCTGCTTTAGATTGTTTTCTGCAGCGCCTTCAATGAGGATGGAATTTTTCCAGGATCTTACAGATGCAGGCGGCTCTATTTTCATGTCGCCACGGAGATAAGCTGCTGTCAGGCTTTTTGTTGATTGGATCAGTTTTTGATAATCGCCTTCAGCAACCACTTCACCTCCCAGGTGACTGGCAAGGGGGCCCATATCGATGATATGGTCGGCTTCCCTCATCATGAGCTCATCATGTTCTACCACCACTACGGTGTTCCCAAGGTCCCTGAGGTTTTTCAATACTTTGATCAATCGCTCTGTATCCCTGCTGTGGAGACCGATCGATGGCTCATCCAATATGTACAGTGAATTGGTGAGGTTGCTTCCCAGGCAACGGGTGAGCTGAATGCGCTGACTTTCACCACCACTGAGACTGTTGGCGAGTCGATCCAATGTCAGGTAGCCCAGTCCCACATCCAGCATGGTTTCCAGCCGCTGGTTGATCTCCATCAGAACCCTTTTGGCAATGGCGGTCTCGTGTTTGCTGAGGTTCAACTGCTGCATCCATGCATACAGATCCTTGACCGGCATCTTGCACAGCTCTCCAATATGCTTTTCGTTTATTTTCACATAGAGGGCTTCTTTTCTGAGGCGGTATCCCTCACAAGTAGTACAGGTTGTTCTGCCACGATAACGGGAAAGAAGTACCCTGAACTGGACTTTGTAGAGGTTTTCTTCTACCTCTTTGAAAAAGTCATTGATACCATGGGCGTAACGATGTCCCTTCCATAAGATCTGCTGCTGTTCAACGCTTAGCGCTGCATAGGGTTTATGGATCGGGAAATCAATTTGTTTGGCTCCTTTGATGAACTGCTCTCTCCACCAGTTGAGTTTTTCTCCTTTCCAGGGTGCCACAGCACCTTCATAAACGCTGAGCTGATGATTGGGAATGACTAGATCGGGGTCAATGCCCAAAACCTGGGAATACCCTTCACAGACGGGACAGGCACCGTAGGGATTGTTGAAGGAGAAAAGGTTGGGCACAGGTTCTTCGAACCGCATGCCATCGGCTTCAAAGCGATTGGAGAACGCTTTTAGTTTTGTATCGCTTTTGATCAGCATGCGACCATCCCCTTCGTAAAAAGCCAGGGAGATGGAATCATTGATTCTATTTACTTCATCTTCATCAAATTTCTTCACCACCAGTCGGTCTACCAGTATATAGGATTGTTCTTTGGGTTTCCATTTTTGATCGGAAACAAGATCCTCCATCTGCGTGATGCTGTCATCATTGGCATCAAAGATCCTGGAAAAACCTTTTTGCATCAGAATGTCCAATTCTTCTGCTGGTTTTCTTTTGTTGCCAGAGGGGAAGGGGGTGATCAAATAAACTCTTGCGCCAGGCTTAAGGTTTTGGATGTACTCCAGCACATCGGCCACATCATCTTTTTTTACGAGGCTGCCGGAAATCGGTGAAATGGTTTTGCCGATGCGGGCAAACAACAGTCGCAGGTAATCATAGATCTCTGTCATGCTGCCAACCGTAGAACGGGGTGTTCGGGTCACCACTTTTTGTTCGATGGCAACAGCGGGACATAACCCGGCAATATGATCCACATCCGGCTTTTCCATGCGCATCAAAAACTGACGGGCATAGGCACTTAAACTTTCTGCATATCTTCTTTGTCCCTCTGCAAACAGGGTATCAATGGTCAGTGATGACTTTCCTGAGCCTGAAACGCCGGTTACCACTGTGAGCCGGTTCCTGGGTATTTCTACGTATACGTTCCGTAGATTGTGCATACGGGCACCCTGGATGAAAATTGCCTCTCTACCAGAAATATTTTTTCCTGATCCTTTCTTTTCCTTTACTGGTGCGGCTTTTGGCATAATGGAGATGCAAAGATATATTTTCTATTGCGTTTCGGGGATGTGCAGTTTTATGCGTTCTCAACATTATTGACAATATTACGCTTAAAGTCCGTACGGGTAAATACGTATTTGTTGAAAATTGAGTCTATAAAATTTTGCTCGCCTGAGGATAGTTTTAGATTTGGTAGGGCATAGCGCGGCAAGCGGTACTAGCACAGATCCATTCAACCATTTAAATGCCATTTTATGAGAACCCTTTCCAATTTAACCGACCAACAGCTGATTCAACTTTTTATCAGCGGTGATACAGCTGCTTTGGAAGGGCTGATCAACAGGCACAAAGACAGGATTTTCACTTCCATCGTTATCCTGGTGAAAGATAAAAATCTTGCTGAAGACATTTTTCAGGAGGTTTTCATCAAAATCATTGACACGCTTCGTTTTGGTAGCTATACCGACGAAGGTAAATTCCTTCCCTGGGCACTGAGGATCGCACACAATCTTTGTGTGGATCATTTCAGGAAAGCAAAAAGAACGCCTGTGGTTTACAACAAACATGAAGAGCATGACATGTTTGAAAACCTTATCATTACCGAGGAGGGTGTTGAAAGCAGGATCATGAAATCCCAGCGCCATGAAAAGATTCGTCAGCTATTAGACCTGCTGCCCCAAGAACAGCGCGAAGTGATTGTTTTAAGACATTTTGCCAACCTTAGCTTCAAGGAGATCGCTGAAAAAACCAACTGCAACATCAATACTGCTCTCGGCAGGATGCGCTATGGTTTGATCAACCTCAGGAAAATGATGAAAGAGCGTCAGGTAGCGCTTTAAGCTATACCACCCTTTATTTACGCATCGCATCCAATCCGCACTTCAGCCATTGTGCATATTGTCCGGCGTCGGGAGTATATCCCACCGGTGCTGTCAACAGTTTTTCATCAGCTGATATAGCCACATACCAGGGTTGTGATGTTGCATTGAAATTTTCAGTCTGAAATAGACTCCATTTATCTCCCACTGTTTTGATGTTGGCTCTGGTTCCGTTTTTGGTCGTATAGGTCATTTGTTTAGAGACCGGTAAGACCGCCTTGTCGTCCACGTATAAAGAAACCAGTATATACTTTTCCATGAGTTCCTGCACTTCGGTTTGGGTCCATACATTCTCTTCCATCTTTCTGCAGTTCACACAGGCCCACCCTGTAAAGTCGATCAAAATCGGTTTCCCCTGTTCTTTTGCCAGTTTCAGTGCCTCCTCATAATCTTTCAGAGGCTCATCACAATTGATGGGATCTTTGTAAACACTGTAACATACCGGAGGCGGGAAACCACTCACCAAACTGAT
>RFVQ01000136.1 GCA_009922495.1 Chitinophagia bacterium | reverse complement strand
GGATTAATATGCAGCGGCATGATCATCTCCTCTTTTGTCGGCAATGGCCTCTATGCTTTTGATCTTTCGGCCCTGCCATTCCAAACGGATCACTTCTGTTCTGCCTATTTGCCCCCTGTTCACCAATTCATATCCCATGGACGATAATTTCTTTTGTACTTCCTTGGGGAAGTCATTTTCTACCATCACCTGATCAGGAAGCCATTGGTGGTGGAACTTGGGATTGTTGACAGCATCCTGAGCGGATTGATTGAATTCAATGATGTTCACCAGTGTTTGAAAAACCGAGGTGGGGATGGTGGTGCCTCCGGGAGTGCCAACAACCAGCCAAGGTTTTTTGTTTTTCAGTACCAGCGTGGGTGTCATGGAACTGAGCATTCTTTTTCCAGGAGCGATGGCATTGGCTTCTTTGCCAATGGCACCGTACATGTTGGCCACACCAGGCTTCACGCTGAAGTCATCCATTTCATTGTTCAAGAAAAATCCTGCACCCCCCACCACGGTCTTGGATCCATATCCGCCATTTAGGGTAGTGGTAACGCTTACTATATTGCCTTCTGCATCCGCTACAGAAAGATGTGTTGTCTCCTCGCTTTCTGGGTTTACATTTCCTGGCTTGATCTGGCTGCTGGGAGTGGCTTTGCCGGGAATAAAATCATTCATCCTGGATTTCAGGTAGGCATCACCTGATAATGTCTTGACGGGTACTTTTACAAAGTCCTGATCTCCCATGAACTCTGCTCTGTCTGCATAGGCCCTTCTCTCAACCTCTACCATCAGCTGCACAGCCTCTGGGGAATGAAAACCCATCGCGCTGATGTTTCTGTTTTCGATCATTTTCATCATCTGCTGCATCAGGAGCCCGCCACTGCTGGGCATGGGCATTCCGATCACGGTATGTCCCTTGTAATCAAAAACAACTGGCTGGCGGATGGCAGCTTCATAACTTTTTAGGTCGTTCAGGCTGATCTTGCCACCGCCTCTTTTCATCTCAGCAACGATCAACTCGGCTGTTTCTCCTTCATAAAATCCTTTCTTTCCATTGTCTTGTATTCTTTTCAATGTAGCAGCCAATTCTTTTTGTACAAGGGTATCGCCTTCCTTCCAGGAATCCGTCTTCACGAATACAGGCTGAACGGTATTGTATTTGACAAAAGAAGCCTTGTTGCCATTGAGCGATCTGGCTTCGGAGGCTGTGATCACAAAGCCTTTTTCAGCAAGTGCTATGGCAGGTGCTATCAGTTCATGAAAAGGAAGTTTTGCGTAGGCGTGAGAGGCAAAAAGTCCTGCTACCGTTCCGGGAACACCACTGGCCAAATGGCCGAACTGACTGAGGTTCAACAATGGGTTTCCTGCTGCATCAAGGTACATGTCCCTGCTGGCGGATCCGGGTGCCTTTTCGCGATAATCGATTGCGATGGCTTTTCCTTGGCGGGTATGTGCCACCAGGAACCCTCCGCCGCCAATGTTGCCCGCATTGGGATAGACAACTGCCAAAGCCAATTGGGTGGCAATGGCTGCATCAAATGCATTGCCTCCTTTCTTAAGAATTTCCACTCCCACTTGGCTGGCCAGGGGATGTGCCGATGAAACGGCACCTGTGGTTCCAACAGCTCTTTTGGAGATGGTATAATGATAGGGGTCTATCTGTGCATGGGCAGATTGAAAGATCAAGCCTGATACGAGGATCAACGATCCCAATAATCCATGGAAAAGCCTGAAAAATAGCATATTCTTCTTCATCGCATAAAGATAAAGATGATTTGAAAAGAATGGGTAGGACAATTGCTTTCTTATTTGTCATTTGATTATTTTTAATTGTTCATTAACCCTCTTGCCATGAAACAGATCCTGACTGCTTTTTGTCTCACCAGCCTTCTTCTTTTGTCTGCATTCGTCTCTTATTCTCAAAAAACAACCCAGTGGAGCGCTGGAGAGATCCTGCACAACATCAAAAAGTTGGATGTACTGGGCGCTGTTCTCTATATGGCGGCGCATCCCGATGATGAAAATACCCGCCTGATTGCCCACCTCGCGAAAGAGCGACAGTACAGGACCGGCTACATGGCCATGACCAGAGGAGATGGGGGGCAAAACCTGATTGGGGATGATCAGGGCTTTGAATTGGGATTGATCAGGACCCAGGAATTGTTGGCAGCAAGAAGAACCGATGGTGGAGAACAATTCTTTTCAAGAGCTTTTGATTTTGGTTTTTCCAAGAGAACCGATGAGGCATTGGCGATGTGGGACAAAGAAAAAATATTGGCTGATGCCGTTTGGGTGATCAGAAACTTCAAGCCAGATGTCATCATCACCCGATTCCCGGAGGATAGCAGAGCGGGACATGGTCACCATTCCGGTTCAGCAGTGATCGCCAGGGAAGCCTTTGTTGCAGCCGCAGATCCCAACAGATTCCCCGAACAGTTTCAACATGGTGTTCAACCATGGCAGGCAAAGCGTATCATGTGGAATACCTCCAGTTTCTGGTCCAACAGCTCAACAGCAGATAGCCAGCTCAAGATTGAAGTGGGAGGCTATCTTCCTCTTTTGGGTAAGAGCATTGGTGAGATCTCTACTGAAAGCAGAAGCCAGCACAGAAGTCAGGGATTCGGATCTGCTTCCACCAGAGGAGCAGCCCTGGAATATTTTCAATTCACCCTGGGAGAAAAAGCTGAAAAAGACATCATGGAGGGCGTGAATACAAACTGGTCTAGAGTAAAAGGTGGAGAAGCAATTTCCGTGAACGTCAAGAAGATCATTGCTGCCTTCAGTTTCCAGCAACCGGCTGCCTCTATTCCAGCATTGCTCTCACTTCGCAAAGCATTGCAAGACATCGATGACGCCTATTGGAAAAAATTAAAGATAGCAGAAGTGGACAGGCTGATCCAGATGTGTGCGGGACTGCATTTGGAAGCACTGTCAGACAAGAGACTGGTGGCCCAAGGAGATACCCTTAAAATGATGGTCAATCTCATCAACCGCTCCGGATTGGACATCAAGATCAATGCATTGGATGTGGAAGGGGTACAATATGCCAAAGGTGCCGCTTTGCAAAACAACCTGACCTATGCTCAGCCCATCAGCGTTGCATTGGCTAAGGATAGGCCCATCAGTCAACCCTATTGGCTTGCCAACCCCATGAATGCAGGACATTTCAATGTAACCGATCAAAAACTGATCGGCAAAGGTCAGAATGATCCAGCGATGCTGGTCAAAGCGGTCTTGTCGATTTTGGGCGAATCCATCACGTATGAGATACCCGTGATGAACAGAGTGGTGGATCCTGCCATCGGAGAGTTTTTTCATCCCCTCATGATTACCCCTGCAGCAACCCTTTCAGCGCAGCCTCCCGCCATTTTGATCAATACAGCTGTTAGCGGTGCGAAGAAGGGTGCAGCACAAAAGTCCTTGCCTCCTGTCATGCATTCCATTGCCTATGAGCACATCCCCACACTTACCTATTTCAGTGAGGCAAAACAGAAAATCATTGAGGTCAACCTCAAAACCACCGGTAAACAAATCGGATACATCAAAGGAGCGGGTGACAAGGTGCCACCCATGATAGAACTGATGGGTTATCAGGTAACAGAATTGGAGCGCAACGATATTACCGCGGAAAAACTCAAACAATTCGATGCCATTGTTGTTGGTGTGAGAGCCTACAATGTGCATGACTGGATGGGAGAGAAGTATGATATGCTGATGGAATATGTTCAAAATGGCGGCAATATGGTGGTGCAATACAATACCAACAGCTTTGCAGGCCCCTTGCAGAAGATGAAAATTGGCCCCAAGCCATTCACGATCTCAAGGAACAGGACTACCGAAGAAGATTGTGAAATCAAATTCATGGATGCCAATGAGCAGGTACTGAATTTCCCCAACAAGATTACACAAGATGATTTCAAAGGTTGGATACAGGAAAGGGGAATCTATTATGCAGATGGGTTTGACAGCGATTACCGTTCAGTATTGGCCATGCATGACAAAGGAGAACAAGACTATACCGGAAGCATCATCGTTCGCAACGAAGGGAAGGGGCGTTTTATCTATACGGGACTGGTATTCTTCCGGGAATTACCAGCTGGTGTTCCTGGCGCCTTCAGGCTTTTTGCCAACCTGATTTCTAATCCCAACCTATCCATCAACCACCCATAAAATGAGAAGATCACCGGCGTTTGCCCTAATTGTTGGACTTGGCTTGGGCTTGCTGATTGCCATGCTGAAGAAGAAAATTGCCATCGGTTTGTTGATCGGCATCATCGTGGCTGCCATCATCTACAAAAGAGACAAACGATGAGTGCACTGGATTGGGTGGTTTTGGTCTTAACGCTTTTGCTTGTGGTCTTGTATGGCATCTACAAGGGTAGGGCAACCAAAGACATTGATGGGTATTTCAGGAGCAGCAGGCAGTTGCCATGGTACATGGTCATGCTTTCTGTCATCGGTACCCAGGCGAGTGCGGTAACTTTTTTATCCGGACCAGGACAAGCTTATACCGATGGGATGCGATTTGTACAGTACTATTTTGGCTTGCCATTGGCCATGATCGTACTCTGCATCACCTTTGTGCCGATCTTTCACAAGCTGAATATTTATACTGCCTATGAATTCCTGGAGAAGCGATTCGACCGCAAAACCAGGACATTGGCAGCCTTTCTTTTTCTGCTTTCCCGCGCGCTGGCAACAGGTATCAGTGTTTATGCTCCGTCGATCATTCTCTCTTCAGTGCTGGGTTGGAATATCTATCTCACCAACATCGTCATGGGGGGTATTCTGATTGTATACAGCATCAGCGGTGGGGCAAGGGCTGTTGCCTATACCCAGCAACTACAGTTGGCAATCATTTTCCTCGGACTGTTTTTTTCAGCATATCTATTGGTCAATATGTTGCCGGAAGGCATCGGCTTCAACAAAGCGGTATCGATTGGTAGATCATTGGGTAAAATGGATGTGATCACAACTGGCATTACCGAGGAGGGATTTAACTGGAACGATCGATTCAATATTTTTAGTGGCATCATCGGAGGCTTTTTTCTTGCGCTCTCTTATTTCGGGACAGACCAAAGCCAGGTGGGCCGCTACCTGACAGCAAGTTCCATTAAAGAAAGCAGGATCGGCCTGATCATGAACGGCATCGTCAAGATACCCATGCAGTTCTTTATCCTGCTGATCGGTGTGCTGGTATTTGTCTATTATATGTTTCATGCATCCCCTTTGTTCTTCAATGGGCTGGCAGTGGAAAAATTAAAAACTACTGCATACAAGGAACAGGTCATCGCATTGGAAAAACAGCAGGATTCCATCAGTGGACAAAAGCAATTGCTCCTGTCAAACTGGAGCAAGGAAAACGAGGTGGAATTTTTAAATGACCTGCAACGAATCAAAGGACTTGAGCTGGAAAACAGGAAGAAAGTCATGGCAATGGTCAAGGAATCTGGCTTGCCGGTAGAACAGTCCGATACCAATTATATTTTCATCCGTTTTGTAATGGATCATATGCCAAAGGGATTGATCGGCTTGCTGATTGCAGTGATCTTCCTGGCAGCATGGGGAAGCATTGCCGCCACCTTGAATTCTTTGTCTTCTTCTACATTGGTTGATTTCCACAAAATTTATGTCAATCAACAACCCAGTCCCGAAGAAGAATTCCGATTGTCAAAATGGTATACGCTGTTCTGGGGGGTGTTTTGCATAGTATTTGCGCAGTTTGCCACCAACCTGGGCAGCCTGATTGAGGCTGTCAATATCCTGGGTTCCTGGTTTTATGGGGTCATGCTGGGGATCTTCCTGGTAGCTTTTTACCTCAAAAGGGTAAAGGGCAATGCGGTTTTCTTGGCAGCCATACTGGGGGAGATCATT
>RFVQ01000135.1 GCA_009922495.1 Chitinophagia bacterium | reverse complement strand
GAATAAGGGCGGAAGAGGATGTTTCAAAATTGATGAAATGAATTACCAGCACTGCGTTCACAAGCCCCAGTAAGAGCGAACCGGTATCTCCCATGAATATTCTGGCAGGTGAGATATTGTACACCAGAAAAGCAGCCAAACTTCCGGCAGTTGAAAAAGCCAAAATTGCATAGGCTGTTTGATTTTCCAAAGTAAACACGAGGCCAAAAAAAAGGGTTGAGATCAATCCCAACATCCCCGCCAATCCATCTACCCCATCAATCAAATTAAATGCATTGATGATCACCAAAAATGTCAAATATGTAAAGGCGGTTGCGATAGTGGGATGCAATTCATGGATGCCCAAAAACCCATGCAGCGACGACAACTGAAATTGTCCCTGGTAGGAAAGTAAAAAAACGGCCATGAGCTGTCCCATGAATTTTTTGATTGGAGAAATCAACAGGATATCATCTTTGAGCCCCAGAAAGAAAATGATGATGGCAGCACCCAAAAAATATTGAAATCCAGGGTACAAGGAGAATGGAACAAAGATGGAAACAGAGAAGGATACCGCAGCAAAAATACCAATACCTCCCAGGGATGGAACGGGGGTGAAATGTACTTTGCGTTCCCCGGGGTGATCAAAAAGCTTTTTGTAATCCGCGATTTTTATCACAACGGGTATGGATACAAAAGCGAGAAAAAATGAAACCAACGTTGATAAAATAATAATTCCCATATGTCACTTTATCGCACTATAAAAAAGCAGGCTATTCCTTTCCGAACTTTGATTGATTGCACCAGATTAACTCATACTTTAAATTATTGGATATAATCAAAGAAAAACTCAAATGCATTAGATTTGCCAAAATATACTACCAAATGTCAACTTTGCAGGAAACCGCTCATCAAGTCAGAAGGGATATCGTAAGGATGGTACATGGCGTACAAAGTGGTCACCCAGGTGGTTCACTGGGTTGCGCAGATTTTTTGACTGCCCTCTACTTTAAGATCATGAAACACAATCCTGCTTTCAGCATGGATGGATTGAACGAGGATATTTTCATTTTATCCAATGGACACATCTCTCCCGTTTTCTATTCCTGTCTTGCCAGAAGTGGTTATTTCCCTGTTTCAGAACTTTCCACTTTCAGAAAACTAAGTTCCAGGTTGCAAGGTCATCCTACTACGCATGAAGATCTGCCGGGGGTAAGAATAGCATCAGGTTCACTGGGACAGGGTCTCTCCGTTGCCATCGGTGCTGCCTTGTCAAAAAAACTGAACAAGGACCCACAACTGGTGTTCTCCCTTCATGGTGATGGAGAATTGCAAGAAGGACAAATTTGGGAAGCCGTCATGTTTGCTGCCCATCACAAAGTAGACAACCTGATCGCTACGGTTGATTGGAACGGACAACAAATTGATGGACCTACAGACAAGGTCATGTCATTGGGCAATATCACTGAAAAATTTGAAGCATTTGGCTGGACAACCCTGCAAATGCAAGGAAATGACATGGACGATGTCATAAAGGTTTTGGAAGAAGCCAAAAGCTTAACCGGCAAGGGTAAACCGATTGCCATCATGATGCATACCTTGATGGGAAAGGGTGTGGACTTCATGGAAAATGACCATGGATGGCATGGTATCGCTCCCAACGATGAGCAGCTCGCCAAAGCACTGGCACAGCTTCCTGAAACCCTGGGCGACTATTGATCAATTTCTAAGATCCATTGTTCTCTGTGATGCTTTTTTTGCTGGAAACCATGCCGCAGCAATGGCAATGATCCAAACCGTTGTGGCGACGATGATGAAATCAGACACCATCAACTTCAAGGGATAATGATCAATCAAAAAGGTTGCTCCCTGAAGGGGGACGAGCTTGAACCTGGTTTGTAAAAAGTAAACGAGCAAAGAGAGTACCATACCGGCAATCGCTCCTAAGGTTCCCAATAAAATCCCTTCTGCCAAAAAGATCCTTTGAATCAAAAGATCGGCCGCACCCATCGCTTTCAAAACCTGTATGTCCTTTTGTTTCTCCAACACCAACATGCTGAGTGCTCCTATCATGTTAAAGGCAGCCACAACCAGGATAAGGGTGAAAATTGCATAGATGGCCCATTTTTCCAATCGGATGGTAGTGTACAATGTCCTGTTTTGTTCGTACCGATTTTCAACCAGAAAGCCAGCACCCAACATCGATTGCAACTGATCTTGCAATTCAGCCCCATTGCTTTTTTCGGAAAGCTTGATTTCGATGGCTGAATATTCATCATCTGCGTAAGACATGTATGTTTTGAGGAAATTCAGGTCGGTAATGGCGTACTGGTTGTCAAATTCACTTTGAATGGCAAAACTGCCTTGCGGATAAATGGTAGCAGATGACAATGCAGCAGTGGGATCCGCAGCCAATGAAATTCCCTTTCGGGGCAAATAAATCATCAACGGATAAACAGAACGATCCGCCTGCAAACCCAATGCCTGTTCAATGCCTATCCCCAAGACCAATCCGGGCTTTTCTTCGTTACCAAGTTGATAGTTGCCGTGATAGATGGCTGAGTCAATCCCACTCACATTGGAAAAGTTTTCATCCACCCCCTTGATCGTAACAACGGATTGGAGAGCGCCATTTTGTAACAAAGCTTTCTCTTCGACTACGAGGGAATAACTGTCAATACCCTTCAATTTTTGGAGGGCATCCAACTGATCCCTGCTGATATGCAGCATCTTTCCCTTTGCAGGTGTGACCCGGATATCGGGATAAAAGGAAGCATACAAAGACTTTACCAACGATTCAAAACCATTGAATGCACTAAAAATGGTTATCAACGAAGCTGTTCCGAAAGTAATGGCCACAACACTGACCCAAGAAATGATGTTGATGGCATTGGTTGATTTTTTGGCCCTGAAATACCTCCAGGCAAATTTCAGGATATTGCCAATGGTCATGACTTGCGTTCTTCGTTTATTTTTTTGAAGATCTCTTCCATTTTGAAAACATGATCCAATGTGTCATCCTTGAAGAACCGGAGCTCGGGCATTCGCCTTAGTTGTTGCTTTACCCGCAATCCCAATTCTTTTTTCAATTCACCTTTCCTTTCTTCAATGCGCTTGATGACGACCTCTGCGTCTTTCACCTGAAATAGACTAAGGTAAATTCTTGCTTCCAGGAGATCGGGGGTAACCTTCACTGATGAAATGGATACCATCCCACCATTGACCATGTTCAATCCCATTCTCAGGAAAATATCATTCATTTCCTCCTGAATAACACCTGCTACCTGTTTCTGTCTTTTGCTTTCCTGCATAACGTATCCCCCAATGGCTGTAAAATTAGTTACTTTTGAACCGAATAATTCAAAATTGAGGACAACCGGCCGATGAAAAGCCTTAGCATTATTTTTTCCTATATCAAAAAATACCCCAAACTGGTGGTGGGATATCTTTCCCTGAATATTTTTTCAGCCCTTTTCTCACTGGTTTCCCTGACCATGCTGGCCCCCTTTCTGACGCTCATATTTGGACTCGGCAGCCAGGGTGGATTGCAACCCTCTCGCTTCCGAATGGGGGCCTTATCGGATTGGTTGTACAACAATGTGGGCGCCCTTGCCCAGACAGACGAAGGCAAAATCAAAGCCCTGGGGATCATTTGCACCATTGTGGTATTGGCCATCCTTCTAAAAAATATTTGCCTCTATTTCTCCCTTTATTTGCTAACCCCGATCCGAAACAGCATCATCAATGACATGCGGACCGACATGTTCAGCAAAATACTGGAGCTGCCGGTTGGTTTTTTCAATGATCAGCGGAAAGGAGATATCATGAGCAGATTGACCAATGACCTGCAGGATGTGGAATTTTCCACCATCAGCTTTTTGGAAAGTTTTTTCAGAGAGCCCATCCTGATTGTTTTTTATCTTTTTGCGATGATCAACCTGAGTCCGGAACTATCACTCTTCCTGCTGCTCTTTTTGCCGATAGCAGGATTGGTCATCGGTAGGATCGGCAGATCATTGAAAAAAGTTTCAACCGGTGTTCAAATCAAACTTGGAGAGATCCTCAGTACCATTGAAGAGACCCTGGGGGGCATCAGGGTGGTAAAAGCCTTCAACGCTGAACAACAGCAATTGAGGAGATTCGAAAAAGAGAACCATGAATTGTTTGAAATAAAGAACAAGGCCATCAGAAGAAGAGACCTGGCCATGCCCGTTTCAGAGACACTTGGCATTCTCGCAGTATGCTGCGTCCTGTATTACGGAGGATCCTTGGTATTGAAAAATGATTTTGGACTGAATGGCCCAGACTTCCTCACGTTCATTGCCATTTTTACCCAGATCATCAACCCATTAAAAGCTTTTAGCACAGCCTCCTACAATATCAGAAGAGGAGCCGCCAGCATCGAGCGTATCCAAAAATTGATCAAAGAAGAAGAGTCTGTCAAGGAAGATCCTCACCCCCTGTCAATTGAAGGATTCCATGAATCGATTGAATTGAAAAATGTTTGCTTCTCTTATCCAGATAAAACCATCTTAGACAACATCAACCTTACCATCAAAAAGGGGCAAACGATTGCGCTCGTCGGTTCGTCAGGGGCAGGAAAATCAACACTGGCAGACCTTATTCCCCGTTTTCATGATGCCAGCGCAGGAGAAGTGCTGATTGACGGGGTCAACATCAAGCGTTTTAAACTCAAGGATCTTAGGAACCTGATGGGAATTGTGACCCAGGAACCCATTCTTTTCAACGACACCGTCAGTGCCAATATTTCCCTGGGAAATGAAAACGCCTCAGCAGACGATATCGTGAAGGCAGCAACCATTGCCAATGCCCATGAATTCATCAGCAAAAAAGACAATGGCTACAATACCCTGGTGGGTGATCGTGGATCCAAAATAAGTGGTGGCGAACGCCAAAGAGTGACCATTGCGCGTGCTGTATTGAAGAATCCTCCCATCATGATCCTGGACGAAGCCACCTCCTCGCTCGATACTGAAAGTGAAAAATGGGTACAAGATGCCATCAATCATCTCATGAAAGACAGGACGAGCATTATCATTGCGCACCGACTTTCAACAGTGAGGCATGCAGATGCCATTGTTGTTTTGCAGGAAGGTAAAATTTCTGAAATAGGCACACACGAGGAGCTGATGCAGATCAACGGGACCTACAAAAGGTTGGTTAGCCTGCAAGAAATGAGATAAGCTTACTGATTGTTTTGAAAAGAACCGGGCTTGTTCATGTTCATCTTGGCTTCCATGCTGAGGGTTGCATGAGGAACCGCTTTCAACCTGGCTTTATCGATGAGCTTTCCCGTAACCCTGCAAATGCCATAGGTTTTGTTCTCGATCCTCATCATCGCCTTCTCCAGCTTTTCAATGAAATCGATCTGGCGACTGGCCATTTGGCTCAGTTGCTCACGCTCCATGCTGAGACTGCCATCTTCCATGGTCATATAGCGCGTATCTGAATCTTCTCCACTCATGGAATCTTTCCTTGTGATCAGTCCATTCAGGTAAGCCAGCTCTTGCTTGGCGGCGTTGAGTTTGTTCTGAACCAATTCCCTGAACTCAGCCAATTCAGCATCAGAATAGCGCTGTGTTGGCCCTGATGGAGCACTAACAGACTGGCTGTCGAGCACAGACTTGGTGAATTCTGGTTCGTATTTGCGAGAAGATTTTGCGGAGATTTTAGGCATGGGTACAGGCTTCGCGTCTTTTTTTGCCTCTTTTGCACGAAGGGCCTTGCGAATTTCAGCAGCACTGGCAGTAACCTTGCTGGTTTCAGCAAACCTTGTCTCTGGAGAGATCATGGGTACTTTTTTGGCCGGTGCTTTGCCGGGCGCCTTTGCAGGTGCTGCTTTTACCGGTGCGGGTGCAGCCTTTGCGGGCGCCGCTTTTTTGGCGGGTGCAGGGGCAGCCTTTGCTGGCGC
>RFVQ01000134.1 GCA_009922495.1 Chitinophagia bacterium | reverse complement strand
ACAACCACTACCCCCTCCACCATTTGAAGAGTGGATGGATCGCGGGTAATGATGATGTTGATCCGGCCGGGCAAGGGCTTTGAACGCATGGATTCAAATGTCTTTCTACCCATGATGATGGGCATGCCCCAAGTAAGGTTCTTGAAGAAACGCATGTCGGCCGGCAGCTTCCACAACAGGTCATTGTTTCTGCCAATGGCATTGTCAAGAGCAGCGGCAACAACAATGGATATCTTCATCTCAATTAATTTAAACAGCTACCGGAGCTTTGATGGCGGGATGGGACTGGTATCCTTCCAGACTGAAATCTTCAAACTTGAATCCAAAAATATCCTTTACCTCCGAATTGATCTTCATGGTCGGGAGGGGAAAAGGCGTTCTGGTAAGCTGCAACTTCGCCTGCTCAAAATGATTGTTGTACAAATGCACATCTCCAAAACTGTGGACAAAGTCGCCTGGCTTGAGATCACAAACCTGTGCCACCATCAGGGTTAGCAAGGCATAGGATGCAATATTAAAAGGCACCCCCAAAAACACATCTGCAGAACGTTGGTAAAGCTGACAAGATAGCTTGCCATCTGCCACATAAAACTGAAAGAGGGTATGACAGGGCATCAGTGCCATCTTTGGAAGATCTGCCACATTCCAGGCACTGACGATCAACCGCCTGCTGTCAGGATTTTTTTTGATTTGTGCAATCAGGTCTTTTACCTGATCATGCACCTGCCCATCTGCTCCCTCCCATGAACGCCATTGTTTGCCATATACGGGACCCAGCTCTCCGTTTTCATCCGCCCACTCATCCCATATGCTTACCCCATTTTCTTTCAGGTATTGGATATTGGTCTCCCCTTTCAGAAACCACAACAACTCATGGATGATGCTGCGAAGGTGTAATTTCTTGGTGGTGACCATGGGGAAGCCTTCAGCAAGATCAAAACGCATCTGATAACCAAATACACTTCTGGTACCGGTGCCAGTCCTATCTGACTTATCAGTACCCTTGTCCAATATGTGTTGCAGCAGGTCTAAATATTGTTGCATGTTGATGGGCTCTTTTATTTAACAACTTCATGAATGACCGTTCCAATATTCCCACTCGGCATCTGGATCTTCAAGATGGCCGCAAGGGTTCCAGCTATATCACTCATGTATACTTTGCGTTGTGTCTGTCCGGGTTTCACGCCCCAACCCATGAAGAGCAGGGGTATGTGTGAATCATAAGGATACATGGAACCATGGGTCGTACCGGTTGCCCCTCCGTTGAAATAGCCCGACCGGTATATCACTTGCACATCGCCTGCGAGTTTATGATTGAATCCTTTGATGAACATCTCTTTGAATTCTGTAGGCAAATTGGCTGCAGGGATGGAGGCATTGTCAAATGCCAGCATAACATCTTCTTCTTTGTTCAACTCAGCGATGAAAAAAGATTTCACTGCTGAAAAATCCAGCCCCATGGAATCGATCACTTGCCTGTCGAGGTAATACTGATAGTTGCCATAGGATTCAACCACGCGAGGGAGTTTGAATTTCTTTAGGGTGGCTTCTTCAGCTCTTTTGTTTACGCGCATGGATTTACCTGGCAAGCGATGCTCCTGCATGTAAGAGGGCACATGCGCAACCGCATGATCAGCCGTGAGGAAGAAAAGATAATTGCCTTTGCCCACTTTTTTGTCGAGGTACTCAAAGAAAGCAGCCATTTCTCTGTCGAGTTTCAAGTAGGTATCTTCAATCTCCACTGCATTGGGACCAACACTGTGTCCTATGTAATCGGGAGAAGAGAGGCTTATGGCCAGCAGATCCGGAATGCTGTCGGCACCCAAACCTTCGGCCTCCACTGCTGCCTTGGCAAAAGAAAGGGTCAAAGTATTGCCCCATGGGGTAGAAGCAATGGCTCCATAATTTCTGCCGATGTTGGCATCGAGCTTCCTGGGAAAAGGAGTTTTTGTGTAGGCAGGATTTTTGACATCACTCTGCACATAGGAGTCAAATGGATAGCTGAGGGCCCAGGGAAGCCCGTACAGGGAATCCACCAGTTTGCGTTTGTTGAATGCAAGGGCCCAGGGACTGAGTTCTTTCATGTACCAGGTACTCGATACAAAATTGCCGGAACTGGGTTCATACCAATAGGCCGCATCCGCTGCATGACCGGCTGGCAAGATGCTGCCACGGTCCTTGATGGCCACGCCAATAACTTTGGATCGGAAATTGGTGGCCAATTTCAATTCGTCAGCAATCGTGGTCACTTGAAGATTCTTGGGCGACATGGGTTCGCCTTTGCCAGCGCCACCTACAATGCTTACGGAATCATCTTCCACGCAATAAACCTGTCGCTTTAATTTTCTATCGTACCATTCATTGCCCATGATGCCGTTGATGGCAGGCACGGATCCTGTATAAACTGAGGCATGCCCCGCTGCTGTTACCGTTTGCGCATAGGAGATCTGGGTGTTTTCTGCAGTAAACCCTTCCCTCAAAACCCTGTTGAAACCATTTTGTCCATACCGACTTTGAAAACGATAGAGGTAATCCCAGCGCATCTGATCGACCATCACCCCGACGATCAATTTGGGCTTAGAGGCGACAACAGTATTTTTTTGTGCTTCGGCATGAAAAAAGGAAAGCAGCAACAAAAGTGAAAACAGGTTCGATCTCATATAAAATGTATTGTTACAAAAATAATGAATTGAGGCTCCAAAATGGGGAGCTACTTATGAACATTGCATGGCCTGAATGTTATTTTTAAATAAATTATCTTTGCGCTGTTTCACCACAATCTCTATTACAATGGCAGACATTTTTGAAAGATTGATCAAGAATTACGGACCCATCGGACAATACCGTGAAAGAGCACATGGATATTTCGCCTTCCCTAAACTGGAAGGAGAAATCGGTAGCCGCATGAATTTTAGGGGAAAAGAAAAGATCGTTTGGAGCCTGAACAATTACCTGGGACTTGCCAACCATCCCGAAGTGAGGAAAGCAGATGCTGATGCAGCGGCTGATTATGGACTTGCCTCTCCCATGGGTGCGCGGATGATGAGTGGAAACACCAACCACCATGAGCAATTGGAAAAGGAATTGGCTGCCTTTGAAGGCAAAGAAGATGCCATTCTGCTCAATTTCGGATACCAGGGCATCATGAGCCTTATTGATGCGCTCTGCTCTCGTCATGATGTGATCGTCTATGACGCAGAAAGCCATGCTTGCATCATCGACGGGCTTCGTTTGCATCCCGGACACCGCTTTGTTTTCAAACACAACGATATAGAAGATTGCGAAAAGCAACTGCAACGGGCAACTGCTTTGATCGAAAAGCAAAAAGCCGGAGGCATCCTTCTCATAACAGAGGGTGTTTTTGGCATGGCCGGTGATCAGGGCAAGCTGAAAGAGATCGCTGCGCTTCGTCCCAAATATTCCTTCCGCCTGCTGGTAGACGATGCCCATGGCTTTGGCACACTGGGCGAAACCGGTGCCGGAGCCGGTGAAGCGCAAGGCGTTCAGGATGAGATCGACTTGTATTTCTCCACTTTTGCGAAATCCATGGCTTCCATCGGCGCCTTCATCGCCGGACCCAAGCAGATCATCGATTTTGTGAGGTACAATATCCGAAGCCAGATCTTTGCAAAATCCCTTCCCATGCCCATTGTATTGGGCAACCTGAAGAGACTTGAATTGTTGAAAACAAGACCTGAGCTCAAGGCCAAACTTTGGGAAAATGCCCTGAAGCTGCAAAACGGCCTCAAGGAAAAGGGATTCGATATCGGAAAGACCGATTCTGTGGTAACACCCGTTTACATGAAAGGCGGAGTGGAAGAAGCCACCTTCATGGTCACCGACCTCAGGGAGAATTACAATATTTTCTGTTCCATCGTGGTATATCCTGTCATCCCCAAGGGTCATATCATTTACCGGTTGATCCCAACGGCTACCCATACCGACGAAGACATTCAATTGACGTTGAAAGCGTTTGAAGAAACCAAGAAAAAACTGGATGAAGGGGCGTACAAGAATGAGCAGATCGCCCAGATGTCAGAAGCATAACTTACCCGATCCCCCTTCGCTGGGGGATTTTTTTTGGGGATACAATATAAACAGGGAAAGATAGCGTTCCAGGCCTTAACCTTTGGACCATTCGTTTGTTAGAAACAAAAAACTAGCCAATGCGTAAGATAGTAGTAGCGGTAACTGGCGCAAGTGGAGCTGTGTATGCAGAACAGCTGATCAAAAAATTACTCAAAGCCAGCAACCAATGGGATGAACTGGCAATGGTTTTTTCCAACAATGCCAAGGATGTATGGCAAACCGAATTGGGCAATCGTTCTTATGACTCCTTTGATATTCCGGTATTTGACAAACAGGATTTCAACGCCCCCTTTGCTTCCGGATCGGGACAATTTGACACCATGATCATTGTTCCTTGTTCCATGGGAACAATGGGAAGAATTGCAAGCGGCATCTCCAACGACCTGATCACAAGAGCCGCAGACGTGGTTCTGAAAGAAAGACGAAAACTCATATTGGCGGTAAGAGAAACCCCCTACAACCTGATCCACATCCGAAACATGGAAACCATCACGCTGGCCGGTGGCATTGTTTGTCCTGCTACGCCCTCTTTTTACAGCCGGCCTCAAACCGTTGAGGATGTTATCGCAACGGTGGTTGACAGAATCCTAGACCTTGCCGGAATTGATATCAAAACATATCGATGGGGAAACAGCGATTGATCAGCGAAGATCGATCACTTCAACGCCGGGATATTTCTTCAGATTGAAGGAGAAAGTATCATCTGTTATGGCAGTGGTAGTGTTCATGGTATTGATCGCGTAGAGATAGCGGTTGCCATTCTTTTCAAATACGCGGGTTGACATGATGGTTTTGCTGGCCTTGTCCACTTCCAGCACCACTTTGAAGAAGGGCTTTGTTTTATCGATTGGAGTCAGTTCAACAACCTGAAATACCTTACCACCTTTTTTGACATCCGGCGCCAATACAAATAGAAAATCCTTGTCGTAGAAGTTTGTAAAAAGCTTTTGTGGTGTGATTGATCCGCTGCTATTGTCCAATGTTGAAACCTGAACTTCTTTGGCAGCAACATCATAGGTCCAGATGGTAGCCCCATCGCAAAAGATCTCTTGTCCTGTTATGGAAACCCTGTACTTAACCCCCTTCATCATCACAGTGCCTGTTTTTGATCCCTGAACCTTGCCTGCAGCATCTTCTATCTTGAGGGTGAAACTGGCCTTCACGGTTTTGAAGGTTTTAAACTTTGCACTAACAGCATCGAGCACCCCTTTGGCCTGTGGATCACTTTTGCCCATCCCTTTGGGCGGTTGCGCCTGTGCAGTCAAAAATGAAAACAAAATGATCAGCAAGGTAAAACTGTATTTCATGCGTAATTTTTTTGTGCAGGACCAGGGGCCATCCTTGCAAAGAAAAGACTATTAAATTGATTTTAGAAACTGGTCCAGTTCGTATTCTGTCTTGAAAAGCACTTCCCTCACCTTGCTCCCTTTGCTTGGACCCACAATGCCGGCGGCTTCCAGTTGGTCCATCAATCTTCCCGCCCTGTTGTACCCCAACTTTAACCTGCGCTGGATCATCGAAGTTGAACCCATCTGACTTTGAACGATGAGCAAAGCGGCATCATTGAAAAGCGGGTCTTTGCTGAGAAGGTCCAGTTCCCTGTCTTCCATGTCTTTTTCATCAATCACTTCAGGGAGTTCAAAAGCGGAAGGATATCCCTGTTGTCCGCCAATGAATTCTGCTACTTTCTCTACCTCGGGAGTATCCACGAATACACACTGCACACGGGTGACTTCACCCTGATAAGAAACCAGCATGTCACCTCTTCCAATCAGTTGTTCTGCACCACCGATGTCCAGGATGGTTCTGCTGTCAACTTTGGAGGAAACCTTGAAGGCAATACGGGCAGGGAAGTTGGCCTTGATGG
>RFVQ01000133.1 GCA_009922495.1 Chitinophagia bacterium | reverse complement strand
ACAGAAGAAAAGAATCGCGGTCTATAAAAACGAAACCCTGGCGGTGGCAGATCACTATCGGCAATTTGACCGGGTAGTAACCTTGAATGGCCTGGGTTCCATTGAGGATATTTTCTCCTCACTTTGCAAAGAGATCGATGCCAAGAAAGGCTGATCAGAGATTATCGAATTGGTAAATGGGGTCAATAGGTGTATTGGCGGTCATTTCAAATATCGGTTTGATCACGCCGTCATCTAAGCCGTATACCCAGCCATGAAGATGAGGGATATGGCTTTCTTTCCATGCCTTTTGAATAATGGAAGTTTTGGCCAGGTTCATGACCTGCTCCTTCACATTCAGTTCAATCAATTTGTTCAAACGATCTTCTTCGCTTTTCAGAGAATTTACCTCCTCCTGATGAAAGCGGTATACATCCTTGATGTTGCGCAACCATTTGTTGATGATGCCAAAAGACTGATGGGTCATGGCGGCCTTGACACCACCACAGCCGTAATGTCCGCATACGATTACATGTTTCACTTTCAGCACTTCCACCGCATATTGCAGTACCGATAGCATGTTCAGGTCAGTATGTACCACCATGTTCGCAATGTTGCGATGAATGAATATCTCACCGGGGTTGGTTCCTGTAATTTGATCAGGGGGCACCCGACTGTCGCTGCATCCAATCCAGAGGTACTCGGGTGACTGAACATTGGCGAGTCTGCTGAAGAATTCAGGATCATGTGCAATCCTTTCAGCAGCCCATGCCTTGTTTTCGGATAATAATTTTTCGTAAGGTTTCAATCTGATCTATTTGCGCATATCAAATGTTCAATCCGCCACAGGCGCTGATGACCTGACCCGTGATATAGCTGCTCAGGTCAGAAGCCAAGAACAGGGTGGTATTTCCTATTTCCTCCGCAGCACCAAACCTGCCCAAAGGAATTTTGGCCAGATAGGCCTGCGCTCCTTCACTCTCCTTGAGATAGTTGGTCATGTCGGTTTCAATGAAACCGGGGGCGATGGCATTGCAACGAACATTGCGACTGCCCAGCTCCTGTGCGATGGATTTGGTGAAACCAATGATCCCTGCTTTGCTGGCGGCATAGCTCGACTGCCCCGCGTTACCTCTGATGCCAATGATGGAACTCATGTTGATGATGGATCCTTTTCTCGCTTTCATCATGGGGCGTATGACTTGTTTGGTCATATTGAAGACGCTTTTCAGATTCACTTCCATCACATCATCCCATTGCTCGGGTGTCATGCGCATGAGCAGGTTGTCTTTGGAGATCCCGGCATTGTTGACACAGATATCAACGGTTCCAAATTCTTTGACTACATCATTCACAAAAGCTTCCGACTCGGCAAAGTTACCAGCATTGCTTCTCCAAGCCTTGGCCTTTACCCCCATGCTTTCCAGCTTGGCTGTAAGGGAAGCTGCTTTTTCAGCACTGCTTTCGCTGACATAGGTGAAGGCAATATGGGCTCCATGTTCGGCGAGTTTGATGGCGATGGCTTCACCAATTCCTCTGGCTGCACCGGTCACAATGGCGATCTTGTTTTCGAGAAGTTGCATGGTCAGAAAGTTTCGTGCAAGATAAGCAATTCGTGGGTTGTGGGTTAATGGTTGTCGGTTGTGGGTTATGGGTTGTGAGTTATGGGTTATCGGTTATGGGTTGATTGGAGAATCTCTTCAAGGATGATTCGATCGTTGCTGAGGCGGGGGACCTTGTGTTGTCCGCCTAGTTTGTTCTTGTGTTTGAGCCATTGGCTGAAACTCCCCTGCGACAGCGAATGGACAATCGGGCTGCGCAGGGCGATGTTCTTGTGCCGCTTGGCTTCATAATCGCTGTTCAGGGTCTTGAGGTTGCTGTCCAATATTTCGATGAAGCGGTTTATGTCAGCAGGTTCTTTTTCAAATTCGATCAGCCATTCGTGTGCCCCATTGCCCTCATCGCTGAAATAAACCGGACCGGCTGTATAATCCACTACGGCTGATGCTGTTGCCCTGCAAGCCTCAGCCATTGCCCGTTCGGCATTGTCGATGATCAGTTCTTCACCGAACGCATTGATGAACAACTTCAATCGGCCAACGACTTTCACACGATAGGGTTGGACGCTGGTAAATTCGATCGTATCTCCGATCAGGTAGCGCCAAAGTCCCCCATTGGTACTGATCACAGGAGCATATGGTTGACCGAGTTCCACATCCTTCAATCCGATGGTACGGGGATCATCTTTGCCATATTCTTCTATGGGCATGAATTCAAAAAAGATCCCATGATCGAGGTATAATAACATGCCTTCTGAGCCCGGTATATCCTGTGCCGCAAAAAACCCTTCGCTGGCATTGTACATTTCCAGGTAATGGATGTCTTCGCCGATCAGTTTTTTGAATTGTTCTTTGTAGGGATGAAAAGAAACACCTCCATGGAAATACATTTCCAAAGAAGGCCAAACTTCTTTCATGTTTTTTTTGCCGGTCAGTTCCAGTATCCTTTGGAACAGCACCAGGGTCCAGGTGGGAACTCCTGATACGGAGGTGACATTTTCCTGCAGGGTTGTTTGTGCCAGCTTTTCGATCTTTTCCTCCCATTCATCCATCAATGCGATCTTCAGGTCCGGTGTCCTGATCCAGTTTCCCCAAAAGGGGGTATTCTGCATGAGTACAGCACTCAGGTCTCCAAAATGTGCTTCGTCATGAAGGTTGCTGATCGTATGACTTCCTCCAATGACCAATCCCTTGCCGGTCAGCAGATCCGATTCAGGATTGTGCATATAATACAGCGTTAGTATGTCTTTGGCAGCCTTGTAATGGCCATCTACCAGGCTCTCGTGGCTGACAGGGATGAACTTGCTTTTGTCGGATGTGGTGCCACTGCTTTTGGCAAACCAATGGATGGGCGTATTCCAGAGCAGGTTTTGTTCTCCTGCCATGATCCTTTCCACATAGGGTTTGAGATCCTGGTACTCATGGATGGGAACTGCTTGTTTGAATGCTTTTGTGGTAAATAAATTTGAAAACTGGTGTTGTCTCCCAAACTCGGTGTACTGTGCTGCCGTCACCAGATCCTGCAACACTTCCCTTTGTGCTGAAATAGGATGTTGTATCCAGGCATCGATGCGCCAAGAGCGCAACCTTGCCAGCGTTGATATGGCAGGACTCAGGATCTTCATGGTTCTGTTGAGGCTCAGCGATCGCCGAAAAGTGACTCCTGACGGGCCTCTTCGTGAAGATAATCTTTTCTTTTCAGTTCAAAATTCCTGCCGAGATAGAGTCTTCTTACTTGTTGATCTTCCGCAAGTTCTTCGGCTGAGCCATGCTTGAAAATCTTGCCTTCAATGAGCAAATAAGCACGGTCGCATATGGAGAGGGTCTCGTTCACATTGTGATCGGTGATCAGTATCCCGATATTTTTAAACTTGAGTTTGGCCACCACGGTTTGTATGTCTTCCACTGCAATCGGATCAACGCCTGCAAAGGGTTCGTCCAGTAGAATGAATTTGGGATCCACAGCCAGTGCCCTGGCAATCTCGGTTCTCCTTCTTTCACCCCCGCTGAGGGAATCGCCATTGTTTTTTCGCACATGGGTGAGCCTGAATTCAGTGAGGAGGTCTTCGAGTTTGTCTTTTTGTTCTTTCTTGCTCAGTTTGGTCATTTCCAATACAGCAGCAATATTGTCTTCCACGGATAGCTTTCTGAAAACGGAAGCTTCCTGGGGCAGGTAACCTATGCCCATCTGTGCCCTCTTGTACATCGGCAGTTTCGTGATGTTCAGGTCATTCAGAAAGACCTCTCCTTCGTCAGGTTTGATCAAACCCACGACCATGTAGAACGAGGTGGTCTTGCCAGCTCCATTGGGACCGAGCAGTCCCACGATCTCACCTTGTTTAAGTTCAACAGATACCTGGTTGACCACCGTTCTGTTCCGGTAACGTTTGATCAGGTTATTGGTATGAATGGTCAGGCTCATGGCTTTGGCAAAAGTATCGAATTTCGTCAGCATATTATTGTAGTTTTGCTTGCCAATCAAACCTGGTATTGTTAAAATGAAAGTCATCGACCATCTTCGTCAGGCAAAAGACACCCTGGTGTCTTTTGAAGTGCTGCCTCCCTTGAAAGGAAAGAATATATCCTCTCTGTACCAGCATCTGGATCCCCTGATGGAATTCAAGCCCTCTTTCGTCAATGTTACCTATCACAGGAGTGAACATATTTTCAAGAAGAAAGCCGATGGAACTTTTGAGAAAGTAGAGGTCCGCAAGCGTCCAGGAACCGTGGGAATTTGTGCTGCCATCATGAATCATTACCAGGTAGATGCAGTGCCGCATTTGATCTGTGGTGGATTTACCAAAAGAGAAACAGAGGATGCATTGATCGACCTGAACTTTTTGGGCATTGACAATGTACTGGTATTGAGGGGGGATGCTACCAAAAACGAATCCAGCTTTGAGCCGGAACCAGATGGCAACCGTTATGCCATTGATCTGTTGAAGCAGGTAGACCGACTGAACAATGGCATCTATCTGGAAGAAGATATCCGCGATGGTTTTCGTACGAAATTTTGCATGGGTGTGGCAGGATATCCTGAAAAGCATTTTGAAGCGCCTAACCTGGAGACCGACCTGAAGCATCTAAAGGCCAAGGTAGATGCCGGTGCAGAATACATTGTGACGCAGATGTTCTTCGACAATGCCAAGTTTTTTGCTTTTGTCGACAAATGCAGAGAAAACGGGATCAATGTTCCCATCATACCCGGTCTCAAACCCCTCACCAACAAAAAACAGTTGTCGGTCATTCCAAGAATTTTTCATGTAGACCTTCCCAATGAATTGATAGAGGCCATGAACAAGACAAAAACGGATGAAGAAGCAGAGAAAGTAGGAGAGGAATGGCTGATCCATCAGTCTAAGGAACTCAAGAAATCAGGTGTTCCTGTATTGCATTATTATACCTTGGGTAAGCCCAAGATTATTTACAATGCGGTAAAAGAAGTTTTCTAAAACGTTTTGTCCAGTAATTTTTTCCAGTTTGCCTGATAGATCACAACTGGATATTTTTTCTTCAGGCTCTTGATCCAGTTGTCTTCCAGCTGTTGTTGGTAGTCATTGATGACTGCCCCTCTTGCTTCCTCGAAAGTTTTGATGCCAGGGTCATTGAATTTTTTGGTCAAGAGGTGGAAGCTCGATGATCCATCTGATATGTTTGTGAAAATTGCAGAGACGAATCCGGCTTTTGCCTGCGCTGTTCCCACACCCTGAAGTTCATTGGCTTCATATCTTCCGCTGTCCACCAGTGCGTTTTCTGAGATGGTTTTGAGCAAGGAAGCGATGGACGGGTTGGCATGGAAGTTTTTCTGTGCAGCCATCGCATCTTCCTTTTGCTGAAAAGTGAATGTATAGGCAAAGACTGAATTTTTCCACTGATAGGTTTCTTTTCTGGAAGCATGGAATTTTTTCAATTCCTCCACGTCACTGGCTGCCTTTCCCCATACATTTTTATCCATGATCTCGAAGAGCAAATTACCATCCCTGAAATCATTGACCAAGGCGGCGTATTGTGGGCTGAACAGAGAAAGCCTCTTGGCTATATAGGCTTCTTTTTCAGGTGTATTGGCTGTCAGCCCATATTTGCCGATACTTTTTTCAATCATTTTTATGGCAGCAATCTCTTTTCTTTCATCTTGCAAAACAAGATTTTTCCATTCTTCTTCACCTGTTTTGAAGTCACTGTTGATTTTTTGTACTGCTGCCAATTGCAAAATATGAAAGCCATATGCGGTGCTGAACAGGGGAGAAACATCTCCTGTGTTTTTCAGGGCCTTTGCTTGTTCTTCGAAAAGAGGTTCATATTTGCCCACAGGAATTTCGTTCATGAAGCCACCCAAAGCAGCAGTGCTCCGATCGTCTGAGTGGAGCAGGGCTAAGCTGTCAAACGAAACTCCTGAAAGAATTTTTTGGTAGAGGCTGTCTGCCTTTGATTGAAAGGGTTGTATCGAAGCATCAGTGAGTCCTTCCGGCACAGCAACCAGGATATGTTTGTAAGAACGTTTACTGTCAACGGCCCTTGAAGAGATCCGTTTGAAAATATGGAATCC
>RFVQ01000132.1 GCA_009922495.1 Chitinophagia bacterium | reverse complement strand
TGCTAACCTGAACCGATTTGTGATCCGAGGCACTTCCAAATCAGCAGGGGGAGCAGGAGGAGAAATTTCATTGAATGCCTTCAACATCCCTCAAGGTTCTGTATCGGTGACAGCAGGGGGACAAACACTGATAGAGAATGTAGACTACACCGTCGATTATCTTTCAGGGACGGTTCGGATCATCAACAATGCCATCATCAACTCCGGACTGCCCGTCAATGTTCAGTTTGAAAACAATGCCACATTTGGTGTTCAACAGCGAACCTATATGGGAGCCCGCTGGGACTACCTTTTCAATGATAAGTTGTCCATCGGCGGCAGCATGGTCAGGTTGAGTGAACGTCCTTTCTTTACCAAGATGGAATATGGTTCCGATCCGATCCGCAATACCATGACCGGTATTGACATCAACTACAACAGTGAATTACCCCGACTGAACAAATGGCTGAGCAAACTTCCTTTCTATGAAGCATCCAGTGCTTCCAATATCAACTTCTCTGCTGAAGCCGCAAAGATGACACCCGGTCATGCTCCACAAATCGGAAGGGGCTCAGACGGATTGATCTATCTCGATGATTTTGAGGGAACCAAATCCGCGATCGACCTGCGATTCCCGATCGTTGGTTGGACACTTGCCTCCACCCCCTTTGGTGCAACCGATCGTTTTGGCAATATCATGTTCCCCGAAGCCAGTGCATTCGACAATATCGACTATGGCAAGAACAGGGCTAAGCTGGCCTGGTACAATATCGAACCCATCCTCCAGGAAAAAAGAAATTTCAACAACCCACTGAGAAGTGATCTGGTGCAACTATCTGATCCCAGGGTCAGGAGTGTGGGGCAGCAAGAGATCTTCCCCAGAAGAACACCTGATTTCGGACAAAGTCAGCTGGTAACTTTTGACCTTGCCTACTATCCCAAAGAAAGAGGTCCTTATAATTACGATGCCCAAAACATTGAAAGCAGTGGTTTGTTGAAAAACCCCAACAAGCGCTGGGGCGGTATCATGCGGGGCATTGACCAAACCGATTTCGAAACAGCCAACATTGAATTTGTAGAATTCTGGGTATTGGATCCTTTCATCAAAGGCACCCAACCCTCCGGCGGTTCACTCTATCTTAACCTCGGCAACATATCGGAAGATATCCTCAAGGATTCTCGCAGGTTCTATGAGAATGGTTTGCCAACCCCCACCATTCCATCCGCCACCACTACTTCCAACTGGGGAAAGATGCCCATCAATCCCATTCAGGTAACACAGGGATTCAGCAATGATCCGGCTGACAGGCCTTATCAGGATGTTGGTCTCGATGGATTGAATGACAGCGCCGAAGCAAAACTGCGCTCATCCTATCTCAGCGATCTGGCAAACCGATATGGCTTCAACGCACCGGTTTATCAACAGGCAAGCAAGGATCCCTCTGCAGACAACTTTAAGTACTACAGGGATGAAAGCTATGACAAAGCCAATGCCTCCATCCTCACCCGATACAAGAATTTCAACAGTCCCGAAGGCAACTCCCCTGTAGCAAAAGCTGGAGACAATTTTGCATCCGCTTTCACCTTGTATCCGGATGGAGAAGACCTGAACCGCGACAATACCCTCAATGAGGCGGAAGAATATTTCCAATACAGGATCGACCTCAAACCATCGGGTGACCCGATCATGCAGGTGGGACAAAACTTTATTTCCGACAAGAAAAGAGTGAGTGTTGTTTTGGCGGATGGCAACAAGGAAGACCAGATCTGGTATCAATTCAGGGTGCCCATCACAGCCTATCAAAGCAAAGTGGGTGAAATACCTGATTTCAAATCCATTCGCTTCTTCAGGATGTTCCTCACCGACTTTGCCGATTCAGTTGTGCTGCGTTTTGCCAAGATTGAATTGGTTCGCAACAACTGGAGAAGGTTTGCCTATGAGTTAGACACAACCGGCAGCTACAAGACGATCGACCTGGCTAATGGCCCCACCAAATTCAACGTCTCTGCCGTCAACATCGAAGAGAACGATCGCCGGGATCCCATTCCCTATCGCACCCCACCCGGCATTGAGAGGGTGCAGACCCTGAGCAATGGCGGCATCAATATCCTTCAGAATGAACAGGCCTTGAGCATGAACCTTGTCAACCTTCGCGAAGGAGATTCCAGGGCTGTATTCAAAGGTTTCAACCATGACCTTCGGCAATACAAGCGTGTTTCCATGTTCTTCCACGCAGAAAGCCTGAAAGAATTCGCCAAACTCAGGGATGGTGAAGTATATGCAGTTGTAAGAATAGGAAATGACTATATCAACAACTTCTATGAGATCAAGTATCCGTTGAAGATGACCCCCTTTGGCACCACCGATGAAAAGGTGATCTGGCCGGCAGAAAATGAACTCAATTTTGATCTGCTGGAATTGATCAAATTGAAGAACGAAAGAAATCTTGGCACCAGCAATACCACCTCCATTTTCAGAAAGCTCATCAACGGAAAATATTTTTCGATTGTGGGCAACCCCAACCTGGGAGAAGTAAAAGGCATCTTGGTGGGCGTGGAAAATCCAAAGGATGCCAGTGGAGGAAGAGAAGTCAATGTGGAAGTATGGATCAACGAATTGAGGCTTTCAGGACTGGATGAAAAAGGCGGATGGGCCGCAGTAGGACAAATGAACATGCAATTGTCAGACCTGGGAAATATTTCCATGTCGGCCAATATTCACACGGTTGGATTTGGTCAACTGGAACAAAGGGTGAATGATCGCTACCGCGACGATCTCAAACAATTTGACGTTTCTGCCAACATGCAGTTGGGTAAACTCCTGCCCAAACAAATAGGGTTGGAAATACCCTTCTTTGCCAATCTCTCTCAAATCATCAGTGCACCGCAATACGATCCATACGACAAAGACATTACCCTCAGAGAAAAACTAAGTTTGTACAAAAACAAAAGAGATTCGATTTTGAACGATGCAGCAGACTTCACGGGCATCAAGACATTCAACTTCACCAACGTGCGATTTGCACAAAAGCCTGATAAAAAAATCAGACTCTGGAGCATCACCAACTTTGATTTTAGCTACTCCTTCACTGAAACCAAACAACACAACCCCCTCATTGAAAACAATGAAGTCAGCAAGACACAAGGAGGCATTGGCTACAATTTTAGTACACAACCCAAATACATTGAGCCCTTTAAAAAACTGATCAAAGCAAGAACCCCCTGGCTCGATTTTATCCGCAATGTCAATTTCAATCCGACTCCTTCGCTGATTGGCGTGCGCATGGACAGCCGCAGGCAGTTTGGCGCCATTCGTCCCCGCAACATTGGAGGAGGCAAATTCAAGATACCGGAGACCTATGACAAGTACTTTGTTGTTGACAGAAACTATAACATGCGATGGGACCTTACCAAATCCATCAATTTGGATTTCAAAGCCGTTAACAACTCGAGGGTGGATGAACCTTTCGGACGACTCGATACGAAAGAGAAGAGAGACTCTGTGATGCGCAATTTGTTCAAAGGGGGCAGGAACACGCTCTATACCCAAAGCGCCGACCTTACCTACAATGTTCCCACCACTGCATTCCCCTTGTTGGATTGGACAACCCTGAACCTGGCCTACAGAAGCACCTACAATTGGGTGGGAGCCTCAAGATTGGCGGTTAACCTGGGAAACACCATCCAAAACAGCGGACAGACCGGAGCAACTGCAGAGTTGAATTTCACCCAACTCTATAGCAAATTCAAAGTATTGAGAAAACTGGATGAGGCCAATGTAGATCCGGGACAAGTAAGTCCTGTTGCGCAAGGTGAGATCAGCGAAAGCAGAAAAGCCAAAATCAAAAAAATTAGAAATAAAATTGCCAAGCTGAACAAAGCACTGGAAAAATCACTCAAAGCAAAAAACATCAAGCGCAAGGATAGCTTGCAGCTAACTGCCAGTACCCAGAAAAAAATCAAATCCCTTGAAGACCGTATTTCCAAATTAGAGATTCCAAAAAATAAAAAACAGCAACAGGATGCGAATCTTTCCGATTTGGAAAAAGGAGCCCTCCGGGTATTGACAGCTGTAAAAAGAGTTGGCGCAACATACAATGAAGGGGGAACGACGCTGCTACCCGGCTATACTGACAGCACAAGGTTCTTTGGACAAAACTGGAACAGCATGGCACCGGGCATGGACTTTGTATTGGGCAAACAAAAAGATGCAAACTGGCTGCAGGAAATTTCCAAAAAAGGATTGATCACCAAGGATCCCATGCTGAACAACCTCTTCCTTCAAAACTACGAGCAGAAATTGAACATAACCGCTCAGGTTGAACCGGTGAGAGACCTGCTCATCGATCTGAACCTTGACCGTTCACTCAACAAAAATTATTCTACCCTGTTCAAAGACACCTTGGGTACAGGCAATTTCAACGCACTGAATCCCTATTCTGGCGGCGGTTTCAGCATCAGCTACATCTCTTTCCAGACACTCTTTGGAAAATATGATCCCAACAATACCAGCGCCACTTTCAAACAATTCGAAAGCAACCGACAGATCCTTTCAAAACGACTGGGTGAAAGCAATCCCTATAGCAAAGCAGTGGGTACAGATGGTTATTACAAAGGATACGGACGATATGCCCAAGATGTTTTGGTGCCTGCGTTCCTCTCTGCCTATACCAAAAAAGACCCGAACACAATCAGCCTCCTGAACACGGGGGAGACCGGATCCGTCAAAACCAATCCATTCAAAGGCTATATGCCCAAACCCAACTGGCGTTTGACCTACAATGGTCTTAGCAGAATGGAATCCATGCAGCAATACTTTACCAACTTCACAGTGAGCCATGGATACAATTCAACATTGAGCATGAACAGCTTCAATTCTGCCTTGTTGTTCCAGGATACTTTGCTCTATGGATTTCCATCCTTTGTGGATACCATCTCCGGAAACTTTGTCCCTTATTTCCTGGTACCCAACCTGCTGATCTCTGAGCAGTTTGCTCCATTGATCGGTATTGACTTTTCAACACCAACACAACTGTCCGGTGGATTTGAATACCGCAAATCCAGGCAACTCAGCATGAGCCTGTTGGATTATCAATTGAGTGAGGTAAGGTCTACTGAAATCAGGCTGACCATGCGTTGGAGAAAGAGAGGCATCAACCTTCCCTTTAACCTCAACTTCAGCAAGAAAGATGCGAATGGCGCCAGCACCAATGATATTTCGTTTGCCCTGGAATACAGCGTAAGAGATGATATCAATTCCAACTCAAGACTGGACCAGTCCAATGCGTTTGCGACAGGCGGACAAAGAGTAGTGAGCATCAAGCCAACAATAGATTGTGTGCTGAGCAATCGTGTAAACATTCAGCTCTATTTTGATCAGAGAAGACTCAGCCCATATGTCTCCAATTCTGCGCCTTCTGTAAATACCCGTGGAGGGGTGCAGATCAGAATCTCGCTTGCTCAGTAGTGCGATGCAAATAAAAACTATTGGGTTGAGCAGTACAGGTCATCACAATGCTGTTCAAACAAACATGTTCCGGCAAAGTGGTAACATAATGAATTGTTTCGGCAACGTCCGGCGCATATAGGGGCTTGAAACCGGCATATACAGCATCTGCTTTTTCTTTGCTTCCCTTGAACCTGACCAGGGAGAATTCTGTATCAGCAGCTCCGGGATGGATGGCTGTCACTTTGATACGGTGTTGAACCAGGTCAATGCGCATGGACTGGCTGAGGGCCTCAACAGCATGCTTGGTGGCACAATACACATTGCCCCTTTCATAGACTTCTTTTCCGGCTGTAGACCCGATGTTGATGATATGACCTTTTTTGTTTTTGATGAATTCCGGGAGAACTGCCTTGGTTACATAGAGCAAGCCTTTTACATTGGTATCAATCATGGTATCCCAATCATCGATACTGGCCTCATCAAACAAATCCCTCCCCAAGGCCAGTCCTGCGTTGTTAACCAATACGTCCAGCCCTTTCAAAACAGGGTTGTCGGAAAGTGCATTGAATACGGCTTCCCTGTCTTGTACATCAAAAGAAAGAACATGCACTACAACAGCATATCGGCTGGTAAGATCTGCTTGCAAAGACTTCAAGCGATCTTCTCTTCTTCCTGTGATGATCAGTTCATGACCTTCTTTTGCAAATCTTTCTGCGGTTGCCTTCCCAAAACCGGATGTTGCACCGGTGATCAATATCTTTTTCATATCGGTAATTT
>RFVQ01000131.1 GCA_009922495.1 Chitinophagia bacterium | reverse complement strand
CCATCACCATTGACATTCAAAACAATACCATTCTTGCTGGTAAACCCATTGCTTTTTCTGATAGCCTTAGGGATGAATGCAGGATCAGAAATATCCCGGGACGTTCAACCTTCAATGATTATTTGATCGATGAGATTATCCCCTTCAAAGCAGGGGGTTATGCCCTCTTGGTGGAACGCCGCTTAGCAGAGGGAAATCGCTTTTCTGGTGCAGGAACCAGATTTTATTCCGACAACATGCTACCGCCCTCCATTGTTTACAATGGTCTGACCGGGAATGCCCCCATTTTCTCCACCATCAGGACTCCCTACGACCCCTTCCGTCAGCCTGTCGATCCAAAATCGTTCATCAAGAATATTGCCGGTAATCTTTTACTGATCTCCATGGATGAATCTGGTAGTATGGCAGATTTGCAGATGCTGCGAAAAGAGCAGGTGGAAGAAAACAGTTCTGACCTCATATCGTATACCACCATCAGGACTTCCACTGGATTGCGTTTTCTTTTCAATGAAAAAGAGAAGGCAGGTCTTACGCCCAACGTTGTCGCTTTTGCACCCGGGAGCCGATTGAAGCGCATACCCACGTTTAAAAAAATTCCTCCCAATTATCGTTTTTTGATGCGCAAGGGAATCCAAACGGGTTTAGCGGAATCTGTCATACCCTGTTTCAGCAACAGCTTTATCAGCTTTGCCAGGGTGGAATTTTGACAAAGCATTGATCCTGGATGCCATCTCTTCGTTTGAATGAATTAACTTCATCCAGTCAAATGATCAGGATGAAAAAACTTTTTAGCATCGCACTCTTTTTGCTTTTTTTACAGATTGGATTCACTCAGACCATTACCTTGTCCAATCCTTCGGTATTCCCAAGAAAAGGAGAGGTGGTAGAGATACCATGGACAAGTTTGAAAGCCAAAATTCCCAACATCGATACCGCTTCATTCAAGCTGGTTTATGCCACCAGCAAGAAAGAGGTTCCTATTCAGTTTGAAACGAAGGGAGGCGACAAAATCCTCAATCTATTGCTGCAGGTTGACTTCACCGCATCGGGTAAGGTTACCCTTTCAGTAGTGCTTTCCAAACATGGTGTATATCCTGTCAAAACCTATGGTCGTTATGTGCCAGAGCGCAAGGATGATTTTGCCTGGGAAAACGACAAAATTGCCTTTCGCATGTATGGAAAGGAATTGGAGAAGACTCCCAAAGAGATGGCCTATGGTACCGATGTATGGGTGAAGAGTACCGATCGCATGGTCATCAATGAACGTTACAAGCGCGGACGATACCATGAGAACCTGGGAGATGGAATGGATTATTATCATGTAGGGTTGACATTGGGTGCCGGAAACATTGCTCCTTATCTGAACGATACCATTTGGTACGATGGAACCTATGCCAGCTGGAAACTACTGGACAGCGGTCCGCTGAGAACAAGCTTCCAGCTCAGTTATAATGAATGGAATGCTGGCGTCTTTAAGTTAAAAGCCACCAAAACCATCACGCTCGATGCAGGCACTCATTTCAATCGTGTGGAAGTGAAGTATACAGGACAGGAAAATACTGAACTTCCAATTGTCATGGGTATCGTCAAAAGAAATGAACCCGGTGTGATGGTGCTGGATGAACAAAGATCTGTCATGGCCTATTGGGAACCCTTGCATGGTGGGGATGGCATCATGGGTCTGGCTACCTTCACCGCAGCCCCTGTCAGCAAAATGAATGTATCCCCATTGCAGTTGCTCTCTCATGCAAAGATCCCTGCGGGTTCTACAGGATTTGTATATTACAATGGTGCTTGCTGGAACATGGCTGGCGAATTCACGGATGCAGCTGCCTGGTTCAACCATGTGCAAATGAACCGTTCCAAAATCAGCGAAAAGATCAGCGTATCCATTCAGTAAACCTTTCAAAACAACCATATGTCTTACGTTCCTGCTCCAGATCGTTATTCAAAAATTCCTTACCGTCGTTGTGGAAACAGTGGATTGGTATTGCCCGCCATCTCATTGGGTTTGTGGCAGAATTTTGGTCATGTTGATCTTCGCTCCACTTACGAAAAGATTCTCTATACAGCCTTTGACCTGGGCATCACCCATTTTGATTTGGCCAACAACTATGGTCCACCCCCCGGCAGTGCGGAATCCAATTTTGGGGACATCCTCCAAAAGGGATTTGGTGCCTATCGGGATGAGATGATCATCTCCACCAAAGCAGGATTCACCATGTGGGAAGGTCCCTACGGCGATTGGGGAAGCAAGAAGTATTTGGTAGCGAGTCTGAACCAGAGCCTCAAACGGATGCAGCTCGATTACGTTGATATTTTTTACCATCATCGTCCCGACCCCAATACACCGCTAGAGGAGACCATGACAACGCTGGACCTCATGGTGAGACAAGGAAAGGCACTGTATGTTGGCATCTCCAACTATCCTGCAGCGCTGGCGCAAAAAGCGATTGACATGTTGAAGCAGATGGGAACTCCCTGCCTGATCCATCAACCCAAATATTCCATGTTTGTGAGAACGCCGGAAGAAGGGTTGCTGGATGTCCTTGGAAAAAACCAGGTGGGATGCATTGCCTTCTCACCCTTGGCGCAAGGGTTGCTAACGGATAAATACCTGAAGGGTATTCCGGAACAATCCAGGGCTTCCCGTCATCCATCCCTCAATCCCTCTCAGATTACACCGAAGATGATCGGCGTAATTGGGAAGTTGAATGAGCTGGCAAAAGCAAGGGGGCAAAAACTGGCGGAGATGGCAGTGGCATGGTTGCTCAGGGATGAGAGAGTTACATCGGTATTGATTGGTGCGAGCAAGGAGCAGCATGTGCTGGATGCATACAATGCTTTGAACAATACACAGTTCACAGGTGCTGAGCTGGAAGAGATCGATCGAATCCTTGCTGAGATGAATTAGAGATTCATCTTCTTGAGTTCGTTCACGGCGTAGTCCACTGCTCTGGCGGTAAGGGCCATATAGGTCAGGGAAGGATTGATGCAATTGCTGGAAGTCATGGCGGAACCATCCGTGATGAAAAGATTTTTCACAGCATGCACCTGGTTCCATTTGTTGAGCACAGAAGTTTTTTCATCATGTCCCATCCTTGCAGTCCCCATTTCATGGTTGGCATTTCCGGGTGCTGAAAGGGTGCCGGTCTTTTTCACGTTCTTCAATCCGATGTTGGTGAACATCTCTTGCAATGTTTCTCCAGCATCTTTATGAATCGCTTTTTCATTGTCTTTGAAAGAGCAATCGATGGTCAATCCCGGTCTGCCAAAAATGTCCTTGATATCATGGTTCAGCATGACCCTGTTTTCTGCATAAGGCAAGGTCTCCCCATAATAACCGACGCTCATCTTCCATTTTCCGGCTTCTGTGCTGCTTTCCTTTAGGGAAGCTCCAATCTCATCTGATCGATTGCCTCTTTCTCTGGAGGCACTGCCCTGGAAATAATAGCCCCGGATGAAATTGGGTTCCTGGTCATGTATGTTTTTGAAGCGAGGGATATAGATGCCTGTTGGCCTTTTCCCGTAATAGTATTTGTCGTCGAGCCCCTCGATCTCCCCACTCACGTTGATTCCCTTGTGGTGGTCCATCAGGTGCCTGCCCACCATGTCATAGTCATTGCCGATGCCATTTTGAAAGCGGCTGCTGGTAGAGCTCAGCAGGATGTGCGCAGTGCCGATGGTAGAGGCATTCAGGAAAACCAAACGGGCTTTGTATACATAAGTTTTCAGCGTTTCACGATCTATGACCTCCACACCTGATGCTCTTTGTGTTTTTTCGTCATAAAGGATTCTGTTCACCACGGCTCCGGTGCGAATGGTCAGGTTGCCTGTTTTGGCAGCAGCCGGAAGGGTGGAAGATTGGGTGCTGAAATAAGCGCCAAAGGGGCAACCACGGTGACAAAGGTTTCTGGCCTGGCAGCTGGAACGGCCATCCAGCGGTTGTGTGATGTTGGCGGATCGGGTGGGAATCAGTTTAACCTTCGGGTACTTGCTTTCCAGTCTTTCTTTTACCAATTGTTCACCACAGTTCAATCCGAACGAAGGTTGAAAAATTCCATCCGGTAATATTTCCAGTCCCTCGCGACTACCATTGACACCAATGAATTTTTCTACGTAGTCATACCAGGGTGCGATGTCTTTGTATCGGATCGGCCAGTCCACTCCATGTCCGTCTTTGGCATTGGCACTGAAATCGATATCACTCCAGCGCACAGAGATCCTGCCCCACAAGAGGGATCTGCCACCGAACACATCCGCTCTTACCCAGTCGTATCGTTGGTTCTCTTTGTATGGATGATCGATATCGCGAACGTAATAGTGTTTGTTGTCTTCTCCTATCGAGTAATGGCGTGATTGAATATGATAGATCTTTTTCTCTTCCTCCGTAAGCCTGTTGCGGTGCTCCAGCTCCCAGGGGTTGAGGTTGGCGGTAGTATAATCCTTTACGTGTTCTACCATGCTGCCTCTTTCCAGGATGATGGTCTTCAATCCCTTTTCACAAAGTTCCTTGGCGGCCCAGCCTCCGCTGATACCTGAGCCAATTACGATCGCATCAAATTCAAAATTTTCAGCCATGTTGTTCCTGTTAGGAGAGAAACAAATTTAATGATTCATCTTGGTTTTGGTTTAATTTCGACCCACAATAAAGGCAATTGAAAAATTCTTTCCTGCTCTCTTTTTTTCTGATGATTTCGGGTATTGTTATTGGACAAAACCGCAGGGTTTCTCCTCAAAAAGACATCATGGATATCGTAGGAGGGGTTCTCAACAAGAAGGCATCTAAAGCCAAAAATCCTTTGAAGCCTCAGTTTTCCGCTTTGCCCGCTGCAGGATATGCCATGCATACGGGTTGGGGTGGGATCATTGCCGCCAACCTGGCTTTTTACACGGATACCCTTGAGGCGGATAAAAAGGTCTCCACCCTCTCCACCAACTTTACCTATACCCAATACAGACAGGCCATCCTGCCCTTGATTGCCAATATCTGGACCAAAGGCAATCGCTTCAATATCAATATTGACAATCGTTTCATCAAGTATCCATCCTTTATTTACAATACCGGAAAAGGTTCCCTCAGCAGCAGTGGCTATCGGGTGGATTACAAGGGATTGAAACTGCATCAAACGGTATTCGCTTCTTTACAAAAAGATGTATACCTGGGTCTGGGATATTATTATGATGGAATCTGGGGTGTTAAGGAAATGGATCCACCCGCAGGAGTGGTGACTTCCTTTCAGTCCTATGGATATGAAAAAAAGGAAGCCGCTTCCGGTCCTGTTTTCCGATTGCTGCACGATTCCAGGCTGAATACCCTCAATGCACAAAATGGTTGGTACGGGATCATCACCTATCGTCCGGTTCTGCAATCGCTGGGCAGCAGCAGCAATTGGCAGTCTCTGCAAATCGAAGGAAGAAAATACCTGCATTTCCCTTCCGGTTCAAAAAATATCCTGGCCCTCTGGTCGCACAACTGGTTTACGCTTTCCGGCAAACCACCCTTCCTCATGTTGCCCAGCAACGGATGGGATGATTCCTATAATAGTGGTAGGGGCTATATACAAGGCAGGTACCGAGACAGAAACATGGTATACATGGAGTCAGAGTATCGTTTCAATATTTCCCAAAATGGGTTGATCGGCGCTGTGGTATTTGCCAATCTGCAGAATTATTCATCCAGCATGTTCAAAGGATACCAGGGTTGGATACCTGGGGGTGGTATGGGTTTGCGGATCAAGGTGAACAAACAGTCGGGTACCAACGTGTGCATCGACTATGGTTTTGGCAGGGATGGATCCAGGGGATTTGCGGTTAACCTCGGAGAGCTGTTTTAGTTTTCCCACAACCCTTGCATGAAGGAATTGATACTATCTTTGAAAGAGAACAAATTATTATATGAGTGATTCAAAAAACATAAAAGTATTGGTAGTGGGCTGCGGCAACATGGGAGCCTCCCATGCCAAGGCATTTACACTGTTAGAAGGTATTGAAATCTGTGGTATCGTTTCTACCGGCAAGAGCAAGGAGGTCCTCAATGAAAAATTGGGGGGTGGCTATGCGCTGTTCAGCGATTACGCAGCAGCGCTGGAAGCAACAAATCCTGATGCCGTTTGTATTTCCACCTATCCCGATACCCATGAGTCCTTTGCCGTGATGGCTTTTGAAAAAGGTTGTCATGTGTTCATGGAAAAACCCATTGCCGATTC
>RFVQ01000014.1 GCA_009922495.1 Chitinophagia bacterium | reverse complement strand
GATCAATGGCATCACAGAATTCATTGATGCCGATACGGAAGAAGCAAGACAAAAATATCCCCGTCCGCTTGATGTGATCGAAGGACCACTCATGGACGGCATGAACGTGGTGGGCGATCTCTTTGGGGTAGGCAAAATGTTTTTGCCCCAGGTGGTGAAGAGCGCGCGCGTGATGAAGAAAAGTGTGGCTGTTTTAACCCCCTATATCGAAGCGGAAAAACAACAAGCCTCCTCTGCCGGTAAGATATTGCTCGCAACCGTAAAAGGAGACGTGCATGATATCGGCAAGAACATTGTAGGGGTGGTATTGGGATGCAATGGTTACGAGATCATTGATCTTGGGGTGATGGTTCCGGCGGACAAAATACTAGACGAAGCACAAAAACAAAATGCTGATATCATTGGATTAAGCGGATTGATCACACCCTCCCTCGATGAGATGGTGCATGTGGCTTCTGAAATGAAAAGAAGGGGGATGAAGCAACCCCTGTTGATTGGTGGTGCTACAACATCCAGGATGCATACCGCCTTAAAAATTGCCCCCCAATATGACGGAGGCGTTCTCCATGTGCTGGATGCATCCCGCAGTGTTTCTGTAGCAGGATCCTTGCTCAACCAAAACAAGCAAGAGCTGCTGAACAATACCGGCATTGAATACTCCAGGCTGAGAGAAGAATTTGCCAACAAGAAAAACAACAAGGAAAGCCTTGCCTATGCGGATGCAGCTGCCAACCGTTGCCAATTGGATTGGAAGGCAACTGCTTTCATGGCGCCGACCTTCACTGGACACAAGGTGATCGAAAACATCGCACTGAATGACCTGATTGCTTATATCGACTGGACACCATTCTTCATTGCCTGGGAGCTGCATGGAAAATATCCGGGTATCCTCAAGGATGAAAAAGTGGGGCAGGAAGCAACCAAGCTTCACCAAGATGCTCTGGCTATGCTGGACAAAATCGTTGCAGAGCAATGGTTGCAACCCAAGGCAGTAATCGGTTTCTGGCCCGCCAACAGCAATGGGAAAGACAGTGTTACCCTGATGGATACAGAGAGAAAGGAAGAACTTTCATTGGAGTTCCTGAGGCAACAAGCGAAAAAAGCAGCGGGGCAACCCAATTATTCACTGGCGGATTTTATTGCGCCCGCAGAAACAAAACAACAGGATCATATCGGCGCTTTTGCCGTTACCATTCATGGCATTGAAGAACAAATCAAAAAGTTCGAAGCGGCACATGATGATTACAACAAGATTTTGCTGCAGGCCTTGGCCGACAGGCTTGCAGAAGCCTTGGCAGAATACCTGCACCTTCAAGTACGGAAAATATACTGGGGTTACGACAATGCAGAGTCACTTGACAATGAAGCCCTGATTCGGGAAGACTACAAGGGGATTCGTCCCGCCCCTGGCTATCCTGCTTGTCCGGATCATACCGAAAAAAGAAAACTCTTCCACCTGCTGGATGCAACCAACAAGATCAATATCCAACTGACAGAATCATTGGCCATGTATCCGGCCTCCTCTGTATGTGGCTGGTATTTTTCTCATCCCGACGCCCGGTACTTTGGTATAGGTAAAATCGGCAAGGATCAGCTGAATGATTATGCCGAAAGAAAAGGCATGAGCCTTGAAGAAGCTGAGCGATGGTTGAGGCCCGTATTGGAATAGGTCGTGATGAGGTGGGCAAGCGTTCTTCATCCTTTTGATAATACAAGAAAATGAGAATCATATCCTATAACGTCAATGGGATCAGAGCAGCCATGAAAAAAGGCTTTGTTGAATGGCTCCAAACAGATCCCGCTGACATCATTTGTCTCCAGGAGACCAAGGCAACACAAGATGATGTAGACCTGTCAGCCATACGTGCGATGGGCTATGAGGATCATTGGTTCAGTGCCAGCAGCAAGAAGGGATACAGTGGCGTAGCAATTTTCACCAAGATCAAACCCGATAAGATTGTGCACGGCAATGGCCATGCCCAAAGTGATGATGAGGGCAGGGTGATTCAAATGCAGTTTGGTAAAATGCTGCTCATCAATGCTTACTTCCCCTCTGGCACATCAGGAGAGGAAAGGCAGGCCTTCAAAATGGAATGGCTGAATGAATTGCTGCCCTGGATCAACAAAATCAAAAAAAAGCATGAGGGGGTGATCCTTTGCGGGGACTACAACATTGCACACAAAGAGATCGATATTCACGATCCGAAAGGAAACAAGAACTCCACCGGCTTTCTGCCGGAAGAGAGGGCTTGGATGGATGATTTTTTTGCTTCAGGATGGGTAGACAGCTTTAGGCAGGTGCATCCTGAGCCGCATCGCTATTCCTGGTGGAGCCAGCGTTTTCCGAGTGTCAGGCTCAACAACAAAGGATGGAGGATAGACTACATCAATGTAACAGAAGACCTGAAAAAAAAGATCAAAGATGCAGAGATCTATCCAGACGTAAAACACAGCGATCATTGTCCTGTTTACCTAGAATTATCCCGCTGATCATGTTCATATACAACATCACCTACCTGGTTTCCCATGAAATTCATGAAGATTGGCTGGCATGGATGAAATCCCATCATGCTCCGGAAATCTTGTCCACAGGGCATTTCAACCGCTTTGCCATTCTTCGTTTGAAGGAAGTGGATGAAACAGAAGGCGTCACCTATGCCTTTCAGTTTCAGTCGCCCAATGAAGCAGCCTACAAGGAGTATACCGCAAAATCCGCTCCAGCACTGCGTTTGAAGGCAGAAGAGCGCTGGGGCACAAAAGTGATGGCTTTCAGAACACTGATGGAGATTGTGCAATAACTGTGGAAAAACCGAAAATTGCCGATCCGCTAAAATGCAATACAGGACTGACTTTTAGCTGAAAAAGGTGGAAAAGAAAAATTTTGTTGGTATCAAAAACCTTTTAAATTTGTTCTACTAACAAATTAAAATTTCATTTATGAACAAAGCCGAATTGATCGCCAAGCTCGCTGATGACGCTGGCATCACCAAGACGCAAGCGAACGCTGCACTGGATTCATTTGTAAGCGCGATCACCAAGACCCTGAAAGGCGGTGGCAAGGTAACCCTGGTAGGTTTCGGTACTTTCTCCGTAACCAAGAGGGCTGCTCGTACCGGTCGTAATCCTCAGACTGGTGCTGTTATCAAGATCAAAGCTAAGAAGGTTGCACGCTTCAAAGCTGGTAAGGAACTTTCTTCCAAGATCTAACCGCATCCAAAACATTGAAAAAGCAAGACGATGTCTTGCTTTTTTTTTACCTTCGAGTTCCTAAAAATCAAATACAATGGGAAGAGGCGACAAAAAAACAAAGAAAGGCAAGATCTTCAAAGGTTCATTCGGCAAATCAAGACCGGCCAAGACCAAAAAGACAACTGCAGCAAAGGCTAACTAAGATTAGTTGATACCGAGCTTAACGTTTAGTAGAATCCAATTCGACTAAACGTTAAGTATTTGGATCAAGGAGCCAACCTCACAATTTTCCAGGACTGATTTTCCTTCGTGTATTTTATTCTGTCGTGCAAGCGACTGCTGCGGCCCTGCCAAAATTCAATGGCCTGGGGCACCACCCTGTATCCTCCCCAATGCCCGGGCCGTGGTATTTCCATGTCTCTGTATTGATCCTGCAGCTTCTCCAGATTGTTTTCTATTACCCGTCTGCTTTCGATGACCCTGCTTTGCGGTGAGGCACAAGCCCCCAATTGACTGCCAATGGGTCTGCTGTGAAAATAATCATCGCTCTCCTGTTCACTCACTTTTTCACAGATCCCTTCGATTCGGACCTGACGCTCCAATTCCTTCCAGAAAAAAACCAATGATGCAAAGGGATTTGCAGTTAGTTGTGCTCCTTTGTTGCTTTCATAGTTGGTGAAAAAGACAAAGCCCCTTTCGTCAAAACCTTTCAACAGCACGACCCTTGCCGAAGGTTTGCCTTCAGCCGTCACTGTTGACAAGGTCATGGCATTGACTTCATCAATGGAAGAGGCGATGGCCTCATCCCACCATTTTCCAAACTGTCCAATGGGATCCTGTTTCACATCTGATTCAGACAGTGACTGCAGTTGATAGTCTTTGCGGATGGAGGAGATAGACATAGTACAAACCTTACTTCACCAAGGTTCCTATCTTTTCGCCCATGACGAGCTTCTTCAGATTGCCTTCGGTGTTCATGTCAAACACGATGATGGGCAAATTGTTTTCCATACAGAGTGTGAAGGCGGTCATGTCCATGATCTTCAGGTTCTTGTCGATACACTCCTTGAAACTGATGGTATCGTATTTGGTGGCATTGGGATCTTTTTCCGGATCGGCCGTATAGATTCCATTGACCCTGGTTCCTTTGAGGATCACATCGGCTTGGATCTCGATGGCACGGAGCGAACCTGCAGTATCCGTAGTGAAATAGGGATTGCCTGTGCCGGCACCGAAGATCACTATTCTGTGCTTTTCGAGATGTCGGATGGCCCTTCTGCGAATATAGGGTTCTGCCACCTGCTCCATCTTGATGGCACTCAAGAGGCGTGTATACATGCCCTGCTTTTCCAGCATGGCTTGTATGGCCATGCCATTGATCACAGTAGCCAGCATCCCCATATAATCACCATGCGCCCTTTCAATACCGGTTTCCGATTCATTCATGCCGCGGTAAATGTTTCCACCGCCGATGACGATCGCCACTTCCACACCAAGGTCTACTACACTTTTAATTTCCTGGGCATATCGGTTGACCATGTTCGGATCGATGCCAAAACTGTTCTCTCCCATCAGGGATTCTCCGGATAATTTGAGGAGGATGCGTTTGTATTGGGGTTGCATACCACGAAGATACAAAAAGGGCTTCCAAATTGGAAGCCCTTGCTATTTTCAATCCTTTCAGATCAATTATCCGAGTGCTACACGCTTGAAGGAAAGAACCTTCAGGTCGCTGTCTTTGGATTTCAGGTAATCGCCTACTGTCATGCCACCATCCTTCACGAAGGCCTGTGCTACCAGTGTGCTTTCTTTGAAGAAGGCGTTGAGCTTGCCGTCAGCGATTTTGGAGATCATCTCATCAGGCTTGCCGGCCATCTTGGGATCATTCTTGATCAGGTCGACGATGATGTTTTTCTCTCTTTCTACCACTTCTGGTGCTACTGAGCTTTGGTCGATGGCAACAGGATTCATGGCAGCGATCTGCATGGCCACATCCTTGCCCACTTCTGCCTGCTCTTTGTTCAATCCAACCAATACACCCATTCTGTTGGCGCCATGGATATAAGAAGAAACGAATTCAGCATCAATGCGCTCGAACTTGGAGATACCGATCTTTTCACCGATGCTCGCCAACTTGTCGTTCACCAGATCAGCGATTTTAGCACCGTTGATCTCAACGCTGTTCAGTTCTTCGGTATTCTTTACATTGTTGGCAATGGCAGCATCCATGATGCTTTGCGCAAAGGCAATGAAATCACCGTTCTTGCTCACGAAATCTGTTTCACAGCTCAGGCAAAGGGTGATGCCGGTTTTGTTATCAGCCGTTGTTTTGGCCAGTACAACACCTTCTTTTGCATCACGATCACCCCTGAGGGCAGCTACTTTTTGTCCTTTCTTCCTGAGCCAATCGATTGCGGCTTCAAAATCACCATTGTTCTCGGTAAGGGCTTTGCGGCAATCCATCATACCCGCACCTGTCATCTGGCGCAGCTTGTTGATATCCGCAGCTGTTATAGTTGTTGACATACTTTCTTTGAATATTTAAATTAACGATTGGAATAGCATTACTTCTTCATCGCTGGCTTCCTTCCACCGGTTCCGGCAGCAGGGATCCTGCGCTTGGGAGCAGACTTGCCTTTCTTTCCAGCATCATCTCCGCCTTCTTCATCAACAGAAAACTTCAGGGCGTTTTCACCTGATTCTTCTGTTTCCTCATCGTCAGACTTTTCGGCCTGGCGCTCTGCAAGACCTTCTGCAATGGCAGCAGTGATGTAGTTGGTGATGATGGCGATGGACTTGGTAGCATCGTCATTGGCTGGTACAGGGAAGTCAACCTTGTTGGGATCACAGTTGGTATCTACCATACCGAAGGTGGTGATGCCCAGGCGCTTGGCTTCAGCAAGACCAATGTGCTCATGTCCGATGTCCACGATGAAAAGAGCAGCAGGTACACGACCCAGCTGAGCGATACCGCCCAATACTTTTTCCATTTTATCCTTGTCACGAGACAATTGAAGACGCTCCTTCTTGGTAACACTGTCGAAGCTGCCATCGTTCAACATCTTCTCGATGGTCTGCATTTTCTTTACAGACTTGCGAACCGTGTTAAAGTTGGTGAGCATGCCACCCAACCAACGCTCGGTAACATAAGGCATGTTAACACGCTGCGCGCACTCGGTGACGATTTCTTTGGCCTGCTTCTTGGTTCCCACAAACATGATCTTCTTTCCGCTCTTGGCAATGTTTTTCAATGCCAGGGCTGTCTCTTGCAAACACTCTACAGTCTTGTTGAGATCGATGATGTGGATGCCTTTTTTCTCTGCATAGATATAAGGCAACATCTTGGGGTTCCACTTCTTGCGAAGGTGACCGAAGTGAACACCGGCTTCCAGGAGTTGCTGTTGCAGTGAAGTATTATTTTCCATTGTATACTTATGTTTTTGATTCGTGATTGAGGTGTACTGTTAACGCTTGCTGAACTGGTAGCTTCTACGGGCTTTCTTCTTACCGAATTTCTTCCTTTCCACGCCTCTTGGATCCCTTCTCAACAAACCGGCAGCTTTCAGTACGGGTCTGAATTCAGGATTCAGTTCGATCAAGGCACGGGCGATACCCAGTTTGGAAGCTTCCGCCTGGCCTTTCTTACCACCACCGGCAGCATTGATCTTGATATCATATTTACCAGCACCCTCAACAGTGTTGATGGGAAGCTCCACCTGGTTTTGCAAATACACCTGTGGGAAATATACTTTGTAGTCGAGGTCGTTTACCGTGATGTTGCCATCCCCTTTGCTGAGGAATACACGGGTAACCGCTTCTTTCCTGCGACCCAGTCCGATTTTTTGTTTTTCCATTATACTTTGATTGTAGTCGTTTTGAAATTAGAATTTGAAAGGAGTAGGTTGTTGTGCTCCATGTGGGTGCTCAGCACCTGCATAAACAAAGAGTTTCTTGAACATCTTGCGGCCAAGCCTGTTTTTGGGAAGCATTCCCTTGACAGCCCTTTCAATGATCTGCTCTGGACGACGCTTGATCAGGTCCTTTGCAATTTCAATCTTCTGACCACCTGGATAACCTGTTACGTGCTGGTATTCCTTGTCGTTCAGTTTGTTTCCGGTGAAAACAACTTTTTCTGCATTGATCACGATGACGAAGTCACCGCAGTCAACGTGGGGCGAATAGTAAGCCTTGTTCTTTCCGCGCAATACGGAAGCGATCTTGCTGCTGATACGTCCCACAGTTTGATTGGTTCCGTCCACAACGTGCCATTTGCGTTGTACGGAAGCTGCATTTGCATGCTTTGTGGTGAAATGTAATTTGCTCATTTTGTCTTTTTTACGGATTTGCATCCGGGTGATTTGAATAATGTCCCGCCATCCCGGGAACATCCCCTTCTTTGGAAGGGAGCGCAAAGGTAGAGAACCACAACCGTAAAAAAGAAGAAAAAGGCATCTTTTTTAGAAGATGCCTTTGTAATCAATTGAAAATCAATAATATTTTTGTCGTAAAATTTAAATCATGGGCTAAAATCCCTTAGAATTGGAGTCCCACAAAGGTCTTGCGCTTCATCTGCTCATATGCCTTTCGGTTGAATGAGTAGAGTTTGCCGGGTCTGTGACGAACCTGTTTCTCCATTTCATTTTCATCCGTGAGCAATCCCGTCGTGAACAATTTTTTGCGGAAATTTCTCCTGTCGAATTCCACACCCAAAATCTGCTCAAACACATGCTGCAGGTCCCGCAAGGAAAACTTCTCCTCCAGCAGGTTGAAAATAACCGGCTCTTCCTGGATCTTTCGCTGCAAGGCAGCCACACAGGTATCCAAGATGAGTTTATGGTCAAATGCCATGGTCTTGATGTCAGAAACGGCATGCCAGTGAAGGGCATTATCGGTGATCTTCAACTGGTGGTCTTTTACATTCACCAAGGCCAGGTAGGCCACAGTGATCACCCTTCCCGCCGGATGGCGGTCGACCGCTCCAAAAGTTTTCACTTGTTCCAGGAACATATCTGTCAGGCCCGTCCTTTCCTTCAATACCCTGTAGGAAGCTGAATCCAGGTCTTCTTCAGGGCCCAGCAAGTCTCCGAGCAATGACCATTGTCCCTTGTATGCCGGCAGATCACTTTCGATGAGCAATACCTTCAGCACGCCCTCGTCATATCCAAGGATCACGCAATCGACCGATAAGGCAAATTGAAAATCAGGCATCAGTTCAATGGGAGTTGTGTTGATATTGGGTTTGGCAAGCGCTGGCATTGTGTAACAAATACGTTAAGGGGTAAAACAAAAATAGGGGAAATTTAAAATTTCAGGTCAGCTATTTGAAGAGAGAAAAGTTTGGACATCTGCGGTAACTTCGTTGCCAATATGGCTACTCCCCAAGAAAAAGCAAATGGGTTCCTGGAAAAAGGGAAAGAATTGATTGAAAGGTCGGGCGACCTTGCATTTCTCTCCACCCATATTGAAGGCCTGAGAGAGGTCATCCGGTTTCACGAAAACCGTTACTATGTGATGAACGATCCCCTCGTTTCCGATCTCGAATTCGACCAACTCTACAAAGCCCTGGAAAAGGTGGAAGCGGCTCATCCGGAACTCATCCGGGCAGATTCACCCACCCAACGGGTGGGGCCGGGCATCACCAAACAGTTTACCACGGTTCAGCACCTGGTGCCCATGTTGTCTTTGGAGAATTCTTACAATGCAGCGGACCTGATGGATTGGGACAGAAAAGCCAGGGAACTATCCGGACTGGATCAGCTGGAATATTGTGTGGAACCCAAATTCGACGGAGCCAGTATCTCTTTGATCTACGAAAATGACCAATTCACAAGAGGCGCTACCCGTGGCGACGGCATTGCCGGTGAAGAGATCACCCTCAACCTTAAGCAAATAAAGTCCATCCCCCTCACAGCCCCCTTTTCAAAATATGGCATTCAACAGATAGAGATCCGTGGGGAAGTGCTGATGAACAAGGATAATTTCCGGAAATACAACGAACAGCTCGCTGAGCAAAACCTGCCTCCGCTGGCCAATCCCCGCAATGCCGCATCCGGTTCCCTGCGCATCAAAGATGCCAGCATCGTGGGAAAACGAAACCTGGAAGCTTTTCTCTATCATATCGCTTATATCCACTACGAAGGCGAGCACCAGCCCATTCGGTCACATGGCGAAAGCCTCGAATTGCTTTGGGAGATGGGCTTCAGGAGTCCGGTGAAGGAAAAGAAAGTTTTGAAAGGCATCGATGCAGTGATTGCTTTCTGCCAGTCATTTGAAGAACAAAGAGATGAGTTGCCTTATGAGATAGACGGACTGGTGATCAAGGTGAATGAAATGCTTTTGCAGGACAAGCTGGGCATGACCACCCACCATCCCCGCTGGGCGATTGCTTTCAAATTCAAAGCAAGACAATCCACCAGCAAACTCATGCAAGTGGAATTCCAGGTGGGAAGAACCGGCAGCATCACCCCCGTAGCCAAGATCCAACCTGTACACATCGGTGGGGTTATGGTAAGCTCCATCTCCCTGCACAACCAGGAATTCATTCGTGAGAAAAACATCATGATCGGCGATACCGTGCTGGTGGAAAGAGCCGGTGACGTGATCCCTTATATCGTTAAATCCTTCCCCGAACTGCGCACAGGAAATGAAAGCCCTGTCACCTTCCCCGTTGTTTGTCCGGTTTGCCAAACCGCCCTCATCAAACCGGAAGAAGAAGCCGTCTGGCGTTGCCCCAATGAAAACTGCGATGCGCAGGTGGTGGAACGCATGATCCACTTCACCAGCAAAGATGCGATGGACATACGTGGGCTTGGTGATGCCAATATCCGCAAGTTCCATGAGCTGGGATGGCTGAAGGATATCCCTTCCATTTACCACTTGCCTTTTGATCAGTTGAGAACAATGGATGGCTTTGGAGCAAAATCGGTTGCCAACCTCAGCGAAGCCATTGAAAAATCAAAGACACAACCCTTGTATCGCCTGATCAATGCATTGGGCATCCGCTATGTAGGGGAAACAACCGCCAAGACATTGGCGCAGGCCGTCAGCCATTTGCTGGACCTGAGCAAAATGGACAAAGAGAGTTTGCAACAAATTGAAGATGTAGGCGTGAAAGTAGCCGACAGCCTCCATCAATATTTTTCGAATCCGCAAAACGTGGAGATGTTGCAAAGATTGGAAGCCGCCGGTTTGCAATTGCAAAGCATCAAACAAGAACCCATCGATGGCAGTCTCAGCGGCAAAACTTTTCTTTTCACCGGAACACTCACACAACTGAAAAGAGCGCAAGCGGAAGGGATGGTTGAGTCCCAGGGCGGAAAGATCCTTTCGGGGGTAAGTTCCAAACTGGATTACCTGATTGTGGGGGAAGACGCAGGTTCTAAATTGGAAAAAGCGAAGAAGATTGCTTCGATACAAATCTTGGATGAGAACGCATTTATTGCATTAATGGGGACAAAGGAATAGTTCCTTGTCCCCATTGCTGTTTCATTTTTCTAACCAATCAGTCGAATCTCTGTCCAATCAATCGTCAGGCTCAAAACCCACAACTCACAACTCACAACTGATAACCGATAACTCAAATCAATCCCTTGCCCATCAGGTATTCTGCGATCTGGATGGCATTGGTCGCTGCACCCTTGCGCAGGTTGTCGCTTACGATCCAGAGGTTCAGGGTCTTGGGTTGGGTTTCATCGCGACGAATCCTTCCCACAAAAACTTCGTCTCTTTCGTGTGCATCCTTGGGCATGGGGTATTGTTGTGTAGCCGGATCATCCACCACCACCACACCGGGTGCAGCGGCCAGCAAGGATCTTACTTCTGACAGATCAAATTCTTCTTCAAACTCAATGTTCACGCTTTCGCTGTGACCGCCCATCACCGGAATGCGAACGGTGGTGGAAGTAACGCGGATATCATCATCACGCATGATCTTCTTGGTCTCCAATACCATCTTCATCTCTTCCTTGGTATAACCATTGTCAAGGAACACATCGATCTGTGGGATCACGTTGAGGTCGATGGGATATTTATAAGCCATTTCCCCTTCCACACCCTTTCTCTCATTCATCAATTGATTCACTGCTTTCACACCGGTACCGGTAACGCTTTGGTAAGTGCTGACCACAATGCGCTTTGCTTGATAACGCTTGTGCAAAGGAGCCAAGGCAACAACCATTTGTATGGTTGAGCAATTGGGATTGGCAATGATCTTGTCATCTGCGGTCAACGCATCCGCATTGATCTCCGGTACCACCAGTTTTTTGGTAGGGTCCATCCTCCAGGCGGAGGAATTGTCGATGACGGTGATACCCGCTGCCGCAAAGGCAGGTGCCCACTCAGTAGATGTACTGCCACCAGCAGAAAAAATGGCCACGGCAGGTTTGAGATCGATGGCTGTTTGCATGCCTACGATCGTATAAGGTTTGCCTTTGAAAGTAACCTGTTTGCCAACAGATTTCTCAGAAGCAACGGGGATCAATTCAGTAACAGGGAAGTTTCTTTCTTCCAGAACCTGTAACATTTTGGTGCCCACTAAACCGGTAGCACCTACAACAGCAACTTTCATATTCGTTTTTTTGCCCTTTCGGGTTGGGTTAAAAAAAAGCCTCCCGGTTTTCGGAAGGCTGTTACATATTTGATACACCAAATGGAACTAACCTTCCCTGTGGGACTGTTTCTTGTTCTTTTTGGTGTGTTTATTGTTCAACATTGCAAGGCAAAACTAATGAGCTTGTTTTTTTCTGCCAAATAAATGTTGTTTTCACTTTTGCTGAAAATCACTGCAGGCCTAGTTTCACGCCATGAAAACGTTTGCGTGGATTTTGTGCCTGATGAGTATCAACGTGCTGAAAGCGCAGGTGGATCGATACGATGTTTTGATCCATGAGATCATGGCAGACCCCTCTCCGATCGTGGGTTTGCCAAATGCCGAATACATCGAACTGAAAAATGTCTCAGGGAAAACCATTGATCTGTTTCGGTTTAAAATAGACAATGGCAGCACAACGGCCACCGTCAGCAGTTCTTATCTTTTGCTGCCGGACAGCATGGTGGTACTCTGCAGCCGAACACAAACAATCTTCTTTGGTGACCTCAAAACGATTGGACTTAGTTCCTTTCCCGCTTTGGGTAACGAAGGAGATTTGATCACCCTCAAAGCGCCAGATGGCAAGACCATTCATGCAGTGGCGTACCAATCCGACTGGTACAGCAATCCGGTTAAAGCCAATGGTGGTTGGAGTTTGGAAATGATTGATCCGCTTCAGCCCTGCGCCAGAGACAATTGGATGGCCAGTCTGGATGCAAAAGGAGGGACACCGGGGAAAGAAAACAGTGTAGTCAAAATGGCTTCAGGATCCCATCCGTTGCAAGGATTGCAATGCATCGCCCTTTCGGCTGACAAATTGCTGCTGAAGCTGGACCAGGGAGTAGACAGCATCTCGGCACTATCCAACCAACGCTATCAACTGATTGGCTTCGATGCTAAGACTTTACTGGTAAAAATCATGGCTCCGCTGTTCCGGGACATCGAACTCACCCTCGACAAGAAATTAGAGCCCGAGAAAATATATACACTGATGGCCAGTGGGTTAAAGCATTGCCGTTCAAATAGGACCGACACCATCAGCATTCGAACGGGGATCCTGAAGGATCCGATAAAAGGGGATTTGGTGATCAATGAGATCCTCTTTGATCCACCCAGCAATGGATCGGATTTTGTGGAAATCAGGAACAATTCAAAATCAGTTATCAATGCCAAAGGATTGTTGCTCGCACCAAAAAATGAATGGGGTGTATTGGGTAACGGCTACACCCTATCCAGCGATCACTTCAATATCTTTCCGGGTGAAGCAGTGGCCTTTTCAACGGATACCGGATTCATCCGCTACCATTGGAAAAGCAGCCCACCAGCGCATTTGATCCAAACAGGTTCCCTGCCTTCCTTGGCAGATGACAAGGGGCACATCGTACTATTGAATGCAAAAGCTGAGATGGTCGATGAATTGAAATACACGGATGACATGCATTTCCCCTTGATCAAAGACCGATCGGCTGTATCCCTGGAACGGGTAAACCCTTTTGCCCCCTCGTCTTTCCTCAGCAACTGGCAATCAGCTGCGGCAAGCGCGGGACACGGAACACCGGGACAAGAAAATTCACAATACCTACAATCGGATTCTTTGGATGCAACCATCATCATCTCACCCAATGTGATGAGTCCGAACAATGACGGCAAGGATGATCTGCTGCAAATCAGCTATCAATTCGAAATTGATGGATATATGATGAATGCCTATCTCTTCAATGAAAGGGGACAATTCCTCTGCAAGCTGGTTGACAACCAACTTTGCGGAACCCGTGGAGATTTCTACTGGAATGGTTTGCGCAACAACCAACGATTGCCGGATGGGCTGTACATCATCATGACCGAAATGATGCGGATGAATGCAAAGCCATTGCGGTTCAGGAAATTGATCGGGATCAGATCAGGTTGATATCAAAGTTGACAAGGTTCACAAACTGTTGAATCCTGGCATTGATCTCTTCCCTGGTGATCTCTTTCATCCGGGTAGTACCGAATTTTTCCACACAAAAAGAAGCCATGGCAGAACCCATGATGATGGCTGTCTTCATGTTCTCAAAAGAGATGTCTTTTGTTTTTGCCAAATGACCGATGAAGCCTCCGGCAAAGGTATCTCCCGCTCCGGTGGGATCGAAAACTTCTTCCAGTGGCAATGCAGGAGCAACAAATACCTGATCACCATGGAACAACAAGGCGCCATGCTCGCCTTTCTTCACCACCAGATATTTGGGTCCCATGGATAAAATTGTCTTTGCTGCCTTTACCAATGAATATTGTGCAGAAAGTTGGCGGGCCTCGCTATCGTTCACCAACAATACATCAACATCCTTCAGCAGGTTTTCCAGATCCTCCATGGCTGTTTCCATCCAGAAGTTCATGGTGTCCATGATCACCAGCTTTGGCTTGTTCTTCATCTGCTTCAGCACACTGTGCTGAACAGCCGGCACGCCATTGCCCAGCATCACAAATTCACAATCCTGGTAGCTATCGGGCACAACAGGCTGAAAATCGGCCAACACATTCAACTGTGTATCGAGGGTATCCCGCTCGTTCATGTCCATATGATAGCGGCCTGACCAGAAAAAGGACTTCTGGTCTTTCTTGATCTGCACACCTTCCAGGATCACCCCGCGATTGGCCAGGTCATCCAGTTCTTCCTGAGGAAAATCACCTCCCACCACAGAAATCTGCTTGATAGGCGTCACAAAATTGGATGCGCTCAACGCAATATAGGTTGCCGCACCACCGATGATGCGATCACTTTTTCCGAAGGGGGTTTCAATGGCATCAAAGGCCATGGTGCCTACTACCAATACAGACATAGATTTGAATTTGGTTGCGAAGGTAATGAATAAACTTTCTGAACTAACTTTAGCAAAACCACTACCATGAGAAATATATTGTTGATCGCATCGCTGGCGCTGTTCACCACAGCAGGGGCACAAAACACCAATGGTTACCAAACACCTCCCAAAGCCATAGCCGATCTCTTGTTGGCAAAACCAACACCCTCCATCAGCCTCGATAAAAAAGCCACCTGGATGCTAATCATGGAACGCAACTCCTATCCTACAGTGGAAGAACTGGGACAACCAGAAGTGCGGGTAGCGGGATTGCGCCTGAATCCTAATAACTTCTCTCCGAGCCGACAAAATTTCATCAACGGACTGAAGTTGAAAAACATCAAAACCGGAAAAGAATCATCCATCGTGGGTCTTCCGGCCAACCTGTTGGCAGGCAACATCAGCTGGAGTCCGGATGAAAAACAGATTGCCTTTACCCATACCACTGGCAGTCGCGTTGACCTCTATGTGCTGGCTGTTGAAAAAGCCATCGCCACCAAAATCAACAAAACAGCCTTGAATGCCACACTGGGACCTGTTTTCAGCTGGGTCAACGAGGGAACACTGCTCTATACCACCATCACCCAAGCGGCATCAATGATGCCCAAGCGGCCCATCACTCCTGTAGGCCCTTCCATCCAAGAAAGTGCTGGCAAGGCTGCTCCCAGCCGCACTTACCAGGACCTCATCCGTTCACCATATGATGAAGAGGCTTTTGCTTTTCTGACCAGTTCCCAACTGGTGAAAAACACAAACGGTATTGAAACAAAGATGGGTTCTCCAGCTATTTACACATCTTTTGAGGTAAGTCCCGATAAAAAATACCTGCTCACTGAAACCATCCAAAAACCTTTCTCCTATTTGGTTACTGCTTATTCTTTTGCCAGCAGGGTTTCTATACAAGACATGAATGGCAAAACCCTCAAAGTATTGGCCAATCTCCCTTCCGCAGAAACCACCCCGAGCGGATATGACAATGTACAGCCCGTTCCCCGTGCCTTTGCCTGGAGAAATGATGCTGCTGCAACCATCACCTGGTGTGAGCCACTGGACAGTGGACTGATCAAAAAAAACATGGAATACCATGATGCGGTATATGCCCTGTCTGCCCCCTTCAATGGCCAGCCTTCCACGGTAGTAAAAACAAAGATGCGCTTCAGGGGCATCGTTTGGGGCAATGAACATTTTGCCTGGGTGAACGAAGGACTGACCGGCAAACAGTTGCAGAAAGCCAGCAGACTGGATCCGGCAACGGGCACCGTCGAAACACTCTTTGAAAGAAATACGACCGATGCGTATAATAGTCCAGGTTCCCCGGTGTTGACCCGGTCTGCTTTCGGAAGACCTGTCATCGATCTGCTCAGCAACGACCGGCTGCTGATGAACAATCCCATAGGCTCCTCTCCCAATGGCGATCTTCCTTATCTGGCCGAGTTCGATTTGAAAACAAAAAAACAAAACATCCTGTGGCGTTCAGCACCCGGCACCTATGAAGCAGTTGTTTCCGTATTGGATGCTGAGAACCTGCAGGTGGTTACCCGCAGGGAAAGCCAAACGGAAGTGCCCAACTATTTCATCCAGAACCTGAAATCAAAAACAGCGAACCAGCAGATAACTGCTTTTGTCAATCCCTATCCTGCATTGAATGGTGTCACCAAAGAAAAAGTCAAATACAAACGGGCTGATGGGGTGGATCTCACCGGTGATCTGTACCTGCCCAAAGGATACGACAAAACAAAGGACGGTCCCTTGCCCCTGTTGATGTGGGCCTATCCCAGAGAATACAACAGTGCTGCCGATGCAGCACAGGTGCGCGGAAGCAAGGACCGTTTCACCACCTTGAGCTGGGGCTCTCCGATCTTCTACGTGACACAGGGATTTGCAGTACTCGACAATGCTGAGATGCCGATCGTGGCTGCCAATGCTGATGCCAAGCCCAACGATACCTTCATCGAACAACTCAAACTCAATGCAGAAGCGGCGATCAAGGCCATGTCGGATATGGGCATTGCCGATCCCAAGAGGGTAGCCGTAGGAGGTCATAGCTATGGTGCCTTCATGACAGCCCATTTGTTGTCGCATACCAATCTCTTCAAGGCGGGATTGGCCAGAAGCGGTGCTTACAATAGAACCCTTACCCCATTTGGGTTTCAGGCAGAAGAGAGAACCTATTGGGAAGCACCAGATCTTTATTACAAGATGAGTCCGTTTAGCTATGCCAACAAGATCAAGACACCGATACTCCTGGTGCATGGTGAGGCAGATGACAATCCCGGCACCTTCCCCATCAACAGCGAAAGATTGTACAATGCCATCAAGGGACATGGCGGAACCGTTCGCCTGGTCTATCTTCCTTACGAAGCCCATGGCTATCGTGGCAAGGAAAATCTCCTGCACTTGCTATGGGAACAAAACGAATGGTTGAACCGCTTTGTGAAAAACGCCAAATAAAAAACCTAAAATCTACTACCATGAGTATGCAACCCACCATGCAGCCGACGATGCAGCCAAACATGGCCAATACCAACCACAAAGACATTCCAGGCAATCCTTCTACCGCCACTTCCAGCAAGATCAAGCTGAACGACCGTTCCAATGGAAAACCGCTCAGGGTGCTGAGTGAAGAAGACTGGGCCTTTTGGAAACACAATGGATATGTGGTGATCAAACAAGCCGTTCCCAGAGAGCAGGCCTTGAAGACCGCAGCCTTTCTTTGGGAGTTCGAAGAAAAAGATCCGAACGACAAAGAGAGCTGGTATGCCCCTCCCCGCGCAGAGATGCGGATGAAAGAGCTGACCAATAGCGGCATGGTGGAAGTATACAATCACCAGTACTTGTGGGACAACCGCCAGCAACAACGTGTATACGATGCATTCGTGGATGTTTGGGGAACAGAGAAACTCTGGGTAACCATTGATCGTGCCAACCTCAACTTTCCGATGCGGGAAGGTTTTGAATTCAAAGGATTCATCCACTGGGACTACGATCCGGAGACCAAACCCGAAAACGTTCAGGGTGTATTGGCCTTGGCAGACCAGACCGATGAAAACATGGGAGGATTTCAGTGCATCCCATCCCTGATGCGGGAATATGACACCTGGAAGTTGACACAGCCGGAAGACAGAAACCGGTTCCAACCTGATACCAAAGGCTTTGAAGACAAGATGGTCAAGGTGAAACTGGAAGCAGGAGATCTGCTGATCTTCAACAGCCTACTGCCCCATGGCATTCGTCCGAACCTTTCTGGCGACAAAGTTCGCATCGCACAATATGTCTCCATGATGCCCGTGCAGGAAAATGATGAAGCACAGAGACAATGGAGGATCAATTCCTGGAAGGATCGTATCGCACCAGAAGGATATGCTTTCCCGGGTGATCCCAGAAAATGGGAGCAGACCAAATATGATACCGCTGAATTGAATGAGCTCGGTAAAAAACTATTGGGACTGGCATCATGGGATTAAAAGAAAAACAAGCGTATGTCCAACTCAACAATGGCATTGAGATGCCATTGTTGGGATTGGGCGTATATGATATGCATGCAGCGGAAGCAGTGCAAGCGGTTCGGTTTGCCTTAGAGACAGGATACCGACTGATAGACACAGCGGCGATGTACGGCAATGAAAAACAGATCGGTGAAGGCATCCGCCAATCGGGCATTCCCAGAGAAGAGATCTTTGTCACCACCAAGGTCAACAATACCGATCAGGGATATGACCAAACGCTTCGAGCCTTTGAGGTAAGTTTACATGCATTGGGGCTTGACAGCGTCGATCTTTACCTGATCCATTGGCCCATCAAGGACAAAAGGGCAAACACCTGGAAGGCCATTGAAAAATTGTATGCTGATGGCAGGGTAAGAGCGATCGGCACAGGCAACTACCTTCTCCCCTTTCTGGAGGAAATGGGATCCTATGCAAGCATTGTGCCTGCGGTGAACCAGATCGAGTTCAGCCCCTATTTGTTTTTGAAAAACGAATGGGAGTATTGTCGAGAACACAAGATCTGCCTGCAGGCCTATACTCCTTTGTTGCGCGGACAAAAATTCAATGACCCGCGCATACAAGCGCTTGCGGGTAAGTACAACAAAACACCTGCACAGATCATCCTGCGATGGGCAGTGCAGCAGGGGATTTCCACCATCCCCAAATCATCCCATCCGGAAAGGATAAAAGAAAACTTCGGTATATTCGATTTTGTGCTGTTGGAAGAAGATATCCTTGCCATGAATGATTTTCACGAGGGGTTTAGGATAGTGGATGATCCGATGGAAATGTTTTAAAAATCAACATATGAAAGTTCGTTTGTTATTACTCTTTTGCATGATGAGTGCCGTTGCCTTTGCACAACCCAAAAATCAGGACAAGGGCCAGTTAAGACATGTGGTCATTTTCAAATTCAAGGAGAGCAGTTCCAAGGCTTCAGTGGACAGTGTAGTCAACGCCTTTGTTGCTTTGAAAGACAAGATTCCTGTCGTAAAGAAATTGGAATGGGGACTGAACGATTCACCTGAGAATTGGCACCAGGGTTTCACCCATTGTTTTATCCTGACTTTTGCCAACAAGAAAGACCGTGATGAGGTGTACCAGGTTCATCCAGCCCACAAGGCATTCCAAAAGATCCTGGGTCCGCACATGGAAAAGGTCTTTGTAGTGGATTATGCTGTGGAGTAATCAACTAATGGATCAGATCGATCGGGTAGGCTGATCCGGCTTGGCGTAAGCAAAGCGGGAATGAGGGATTGTTTCGTAATAAGCATCAAGACCCAGGCTGACCATCGAACCGGCTGAAGACAATTCAAGGAAGCCGTCCTCTTTGAGGGCGGCTTTTTCAACAAATGCATGTTGCAGCTTTCCCACTACCAAAAAGGTATTGTTCATCTTTAACGAGATGATCTCAAACAGCTCCATGGCATATTGCACATGGCTCTCTTTTACGAAGGGCACTTCAAAACCCAGTTTGTAGTCTGGGGTTAATCCCACTTCTTCAAATTCACTTGCACCCTCCGGGTATTTGGCACTGGTTTGGTGCGCCTGGGCAGCAAATTCAGCGCGGACATGGTTGATTGTGTATTTCCCGGTAGCTTCAATGTTGGCAATGGTATGGGGGGCAGCCTCCCGGGGTCTGTTGATGAATCCTACCATCGCAGGATCTGCTCCAATGTGTACAATATTGCTGAAAATGGCAAGATTGGTTTGCCCCGCTTCATTCCTACTGGCTATCAGGCTCACCGGCTTAAAACCACTTAAGGAATTCACAAAATTTGCCCGGTAAAAGCGATCCCAGCCTGTGATTTCCTCTATTGAAAAATGTTTCACAAACCTTTAAACAACAGGAGGCGGAAAAGGTTGGAAATTCGGAATCCGGAAACTTATTTCAGCCCACAATAATCCACCCTTTAAAACGTTTTAGAGATGCTACATCCAAAATCCTTCCAAATGAAAACCTTCACCACAGGGATATTCCTGTTTGCATCCCTCACCCTTTTGCTCTCTTTCAACGCCTATTTACCAATGGAAAGGAAGGCAGATCCGGTAAAAAAGAATGAAAGTTCTTCCAAAACGCTTTTCTTCCAAACCGTATATCAAGAGATCTCCGCAACGGGTATCCGCCTGAGTGAGGAGGTCTTTTTTTTGGCTCTCCATGGATTCGATAAATTACAGGCACAGGGTCGCTTGAGTGCTGATAGCATCCTGACCATCATAGATTTTACCAAATCTTCCCGAGAGGAAAGAATGTTCGTAGTAGACCTGAAAGCCAGAAAAATGCTGATCAGTAGCCTGGTCTCTCACGGCAGGAATACGGGGACTGAGTACGCTCAAAAATTTTCCAACAAACCTGAATCCCATCAAAGTTCTTTGGGGTTCTATGTAACCGGACAACCCTACCAGGGCTCTAATGGCTACTCCCTTGTATTGGAAGGAATGGAAAAAGGATTCAACGACAAAGCAAAGGAAAGGGCCATCGTGATGCATGGGGCAGATTATGCCAGTAAGCAGGTGATCCAATACAAAGGCTATCTGGGAAGAAGCCTGGGATGCCCCGCATTGCCAAAACAAGTGAACAAAAAAGCCATCGAAACGATCAAGGGAGGTAACTGCCTCTTCATCTACTACCCGGATCAAAAATACTTAGAAGGCTCTGAAATGCTCAACGGTTAAAAATGGGATCTTAGAATGGTTAATCCGACCCGGTCTTTTCAGGCTGGGTCTTTTTTTAGAACCACAAGGCCAATAGCTGTGTAGCCAATCCCAAAGCTATCCCTGCCAGAATATCAAACCACTGATGATCGGATACGATCTTCCTGGCAAAGGCAACAACCATTGTAATCAGGGCAACTGCCAATAGGTGAAAAGTGGAAGGAAGTTCTCCCAGCATCATGACCACCAGTATCATCCCCAACATGCCGCCCACCGCAATGCCATGCATGCTGATCTTGAAATAATTGTTCAGTACCAAAGCAACAGCCGTTGCAAAAAACATCCCTCTGCACATGTTGACCATGACACGGGGAACTTCAGGTTGATTTCTGAAAACATAGTAGGTCCAGAAGAAAAACGTAATGCTGGCGATATAGGGTACAATCCTTTCCTTCTGGGTCTTGAGCAGGACTGATTTGTTGAATCCCAAAGCCCGCATCAGGGCTACCACCAGCAAAGGAAAAAAAACATTGTTGTTGATCACCACCAATAGCTTCATCATTCTTGCCTTGGCATCCAATGCCTGAAAATAGGTAGGATGAAGAAAGATAAGATAGGCTGCCATCATCACTCCCACAAACAAGGGATGAAACAGATAGGAAATGATGGTGGACAAGACTTTGTACGAACGGGGATAGGTTGAGTTAGTATTGTTTTCTTCCATGGTTATAGTTCTTTGCGCATGCGGGCAACCGGGATGTTGAGGATCTCCCTGTATTTGGCAACCGTACGCCTGGCAATATTATATCCTTTTTCCTGTAACATTTCTGTCAGGCTATCATCACTCAATGGATTTTTCTTGTCTTCTCCATCAATCATGTCCTGCAAAATGCTTTTTACTTCTCTTGTAGAGACTTCTTCTCCGCTGTCGGTACTCAATGCCTCACTGAAAAAATACTTCAGGCGAAAGCTTCCAAATTCAGTTTGAACAAATTTGCTGTTGGCCACCCTGCTGATAGTAGAAATGTCGAGGTCTGTCACTTCCGCTATGTCTTTGAGGATCATGGGGCGAAGACTGGTTTCATCCCCACTGAGAAAGAAGGCTTGCTGGTGATCGATGATGGCCTGCATGGTCAGCAAGAGGGTTTGCTGCCGCTGTTTGATGGCATCAATGAACCATTTGGCTGCATCGATCTTCTGCTTGATAAAAACAACCGCCTCTTTCTGGCGACTGTCTTTTTTGCTCCCCTTTTCATAATCCTTCAACATCCCCTTGTATTCATCGCTGACCCTTAAATCCGGTGCATTGCGGTGATTCAGGGTCAATTCCAATTCTCCATTGTTGTTGAAGACAAAAAAATCAGGAATGATATACTGCTCCGCTTTGTTCACCGTAGTGATCTGTGCGCCTGGCTTGGGATTGAGTTTTCTGATCTCGAGCATGGCATCCTTGAGCAGCTCCTCGCTGATCTCAAGAGATCGCATGATCTTTTCGTAATGTCTTTTGGTGAATTCTTCAAAATGGAATTCAATGATCCGGGAAGCTCCCTTTACGGCAGCAGTCGGATGATGGTTGATCTTCTTGCGCAGCTGAATGAGCAGGCATTCCTGCACATTGCGGGCAGCGATGCCCGGTGGATCGAAATGCTGGATCATGGCAATCACTGCCTCCACATCATCTGCCTCTACCATGATGTTCTGCTTGAAGGCAAGATCATCCACGATGGAATTCGTTTCTCTCCTGAGATAGCCATCGTCATCAATGCTGCCAATGATCTGTTCGGCAATTTTTTCCTGCAACCCATCAAGATTGAGGAGTCCGAGTTGGGCCACCAATTGTTCGTGCAAGGTTGCTGCTACCGGATGAGGAATGGATCCACTTTCAGGCAACTCCGGCACCTGGTCGTCTTTCAACCTGTATTCCGCGATGTCATCGTCATCGCCATAATCATCATAATTGATGTCAAAATCTTCTTCCGCATCAGGAGCTTGCTCCTCCAGGCCATTCAATTCATCCGCCACCAGTTCGTCTTGTTCCTGCTTTTCCTCACCAATTTCCAGAGCAGGATTGTCCTCTATTTCCTCCTTCACCCTCTCTTCCAACAAGGCAGTAGGAACCTGCAGCAGTTTCATCAACTGAATCTGCTGAGGTGATAGCTTTTGCTGTAGTTTTTGATGGAGTCCCTGTGAGAGTGCCATTTCACTGATTCCTTTTATTGGAATGATTTCTTCGCTGTAAATTTACGAACAAAAGAAAGACGCTTGAGGACCCTGTTGATCATCTTATGGATTTCTGTGGGCATTGCTGCAAAAGGACAAGCCCGAAAGGCTCAATTGGATACTGCTTTTTCAAAAAGAATGCAACATTTTCCTGTTTCAGTAGATTTTGCCAACCAACAAATGGGTTTCCTGTGCAAGCAGGAATGGAAAATGGAAAAGAAAACCGGAGTTCCTTTGAGAATACGATTGGGCTCTCTTGAATACGTCAACAAACTGGAGGGGAAAAACTCAGTTCGTTGAGCCCCTTAATTTATCGAGTAAGTTGCTCAATTTTTTCAACTCATCGTCTTTTAATCGAGACATGATAGCTGTCATTGACGCATCCTTGGCATCAATTTTCTGCAACAACTTTTTCCCGTCCTTGGTGATATTTACATCCACCAATCGTTTATCGCTCGAACAAACCCTTTTTTCAACGTATCCCTTGAGCACCAAGCGATCTACAATCCTGCTGGTATCACTCATTTTGTCCAGCATCCTATCCCTGATGGTCAATGTCGACAAGGGTTTGGGATCACTGCCCCTGAGAATGCGGAGAATGTTGAACTGCTGAAGGGTAATGTCTTCTTCGGCCAGGAATTTCCTGATCTGATCGGTCAGCCAATGATAGGTATAAATGATGTTGATCAGGCTTTTTTGTCCTTCTCCTGTAAAATGTGTCTGGTGTATGTCCTTTTCAATGCCCATGGTAAGTGTTTTGATCAGATCGGCGTTTTGGTGGGATCAACAAATTCATGTGCATATATTTTCACCAATATGATGGCGTAGCTGAAAACAAGGGGGCCAAAAATAAACCCCATGAATCCAAAAAGCTGAAGTCCCACAATAACCCCAAAAATGGTGATCAGCGGATGCACATCGCCAATTTTTTTCATCAAGGTAATCCTGGCAAGATAATCCACATTTCCTGTAATGATC
>RFVQ01000130.1 GCA_009922495.1 Chitinophagia bacterium | reverse complement strand
ATATTCAGGATATTTTGTTTTTTTGAAATTGAAAATAAATTGATACTCTTGAATGCATTTCAGAAAAAAGAAAATAAAACACCAAGAAATCAAATAGCACTGGCTAAAAAATTGAAAAATGAATACGAAGAGGAAAAGAATAAATGAGAAAGGTTTGACTTCTTTTAAGGATCATTTGGATGCACAGTATGGTAAAAAAGGCAGTCTATCGAGAGATTTATATGATCAGGAATTTGAGGCTTTTAAACTCGGAATAATTATTCAAGAGTTGCGTGAACAAAAACAACTGACCCAGGAACAGCTTGCTGAAAAATGCGGCACTACTAAATCCTATATTTCCAGAATTGAAAATAATGCCAGTGATATTAGATTGTCAACTTTGATGAGAATTTTGAATATCGGACTTGGTGTAAGTTTGAAATTGAGTTTAGTATAAATTGCTGATCCACCAATCGGCCTCAATAAAAAAATATCAAGATGAGCAGAAAAATTCGCTGGGGCATCCTGGCCTGTGGCAAGATCGCGAGGAAGTTTGCAGCCGACCTGCAACATGTGGAGGGAGCTGAGCTCAGCGCAGTAGCTTCCAGGGATGCAGCAAAAGCAAAAGCCTTTGCCGAGGAATTTTCTGCAAAACAATATTTTGATTCCTACGAAGCATTGGTATCCTGTCCGGATGTGGATGTGATCTATGTGGCCAGCCCCCATAGCCATCACCATGAACATACGCTACTCTGTTTGAACCACGGCAAGGCCGTCCTCTGTGAAAAAGCCTTTGCCATCAACAGTCGACAGGCCCGTGAAATGGTAGAGCTAGCCCGCGCTAAAAAGATATTCCTCATGGAAGCCCTCTGGTCCCGCTTCCTGCCACATTACCAAAAAGTACAAGAATTGCTAGCCAAGGGAAAGTTGGGTGAGATCAAGGGCATCCTGGCCAACTTTGGATTCAAACCCATGCCGCCGGTATCGCCCCGCCTCTTTGATCCGGCGCTGGGAGGGGGCAGCCTGCTCGACATTGGGATCTATCCTGTTTTCTTTGCCCAATCGCTGCTGGGGAAACCTGATAGCATCATGGCCAAAATGGATCCTGCCACTACCGGAGTGGATGAGCAGTGTTCCATGGTCTTTCATTACAAGAGCGGTCAAACCGCGACGCTTTTTTCTACCCTGGCCAGCAACCTGGAGACGGATGCCGATATCTTTGGTACAGAAGGACGCATCCGACTGACCAGTCGCTTTTACGAACCCTCTGCTACCCTCCAATATTATCCGGGTATCGTGAGCACCCGCACCGAAATCCCCGTTGCCAAAGAAGCCGGCTGGGGCTACCAACACGAGGCCCGGCACGTGCAGGAATGTCTCCAAAAAGGACTGACGGAAAGCCCAGTTTGGTCCCTTGATCATACCCTGGACCTGATGGAAACATTGGACCGGGTTAGGGAAGCCATCGGGCTCCGTTATGCGGTCGATTGATTCTTGAACATTTTGTTGATAACTCGTGCAAAACCCCAGGCCCCCAAGAGTTATATTTGTCGCCTGACTTCAATTTATTCAATCGATATCAAAACGGGAGATAGTGAGATTAAAGAGTTTAGAAATCAAGGGGTTCAAAAGTTTTGCCGACAAAACAGTGGTGCATTTTGACGAAGGAATCACCGGCATCATCGGCCCCAATGGCTGTGGTAAAAGCAATATTGTCGATTCCATTCGCTGGGTGATCGGAGAGCATAAAATCAGCAACCTGAGGAGTGAAAACCTGGAGAGCCTGGTGTTCAATGGATCCAAAACCAGGAACCCAAGCGGACTGGCTGAGGTAAGCCTGACATTCGAGAATACCAAGAACCTGCTGCCCACGGAATTCAATACGGTTACGGTAACCAGAAAGTTTTACAAAAGTGGAGAGAGTGAGTACCGCCTGAACGATGTGCAATGCCGTCTGAAGGACATCCACAACCTCTTCCTTGACACAGGGGTCAGCACCGACAGTTATGCGATCATGGAGCTGGGCATGGTGGATGACATCATCAAAGACAAGGATAACAGTCGCCGTAAGATGCTGGAACAAGCCGCAGGCATCAGCATCTACAAAACCAGGAAGAAAGAAGCCAAGCTCAAGTTGGATGCAACAGAGCAAGACCTGGCCCGTATCGAAGACCTGCTCTTCGAGATACACAACCAGTTGAAGACATTGGAGAGCCAGGCCAAGAAGGCAGAGAAGTACCACGAGATCAAGAAAGAATACAAGATCAAGTCGATCGAGTTGGCCAAGGCTGCGCTCGAAGGCTTCAATGTACAATACAAAGAACTGACAGAACAGCAACAACAGGAAACCGATCGCAAGATCGAGATCGATACCAAGATTGTCAACGAAGAAGCCGATCTCGAAAAACAAAAATTTCAATTCATTGAAGAAGAAAAAGCACTGCAGGCCATGCAGGCAGCTTTCAATGAATTGGTGAATGGTATCCGCAGCAAGGAAAACGAGAAAAGCCTGGCGCAGCAAAGGTTGCAATACCTGAAGGAGAAGGAAGCTTCTTTGAATGATTTTCTTTCAAAGGCAGGTGGACAATCAGCGGGTCTGGAAGAGAGCATTCGTTTTTCTGTTCAACAAATCGCAGAAGAAGAGAGCAAGCTGGCGCTGGTGCAGGACAGCATTAATCAGTTAAAAGCCAATGTTGACGACAACCGCAAGGCTTTTGATGAAAAACGCGGTTTGGTGGATGAGTTGAGAAGGAAGAACCAATCCCTCCAACGCAACCAGTTTGAAGCGGAGAAAAATGTAGCGATCCGCGACACCTCGCTGACCAACATCGAGAAATCCATTCAGCACATACAGGAAGAGCAAACCCATCGCCAAACACAGTTGACGGAACTCAACACACAGCGCGATGCGAATGCCCAAGAGCTCGATGCGGAAAAACAAAATCTGGAATCCCTGCAGCAACAGCACGAAGCAGTGAAGGCGCAGATTTTGGAAACACAATCCAAGTTGGAGAACCTTCGTTCACACCTGGCTGATGAAGGAAGAAAGCTCGACAGCAAAAAGAATGAGCACGCACTCTTGAAGAGCCTGATTGATAAGATGGAAGGGTATCCCGAGAGCGTGAAATTCCTCCACAACAACAATGGATGGAACCATACATCGCCCATCCTCTCTGATATCATTTATGTGAAAGAAGAGTTCAGAGCAGCAGTAGAAAACGTGCTCGAGCCCTACTTGAACTATTATGTGGTAAATGATCTTGCGGAAGGCTTGCAGGCTGTGCATCTTTTGGATGAAAACAAAAAAGGGAAGGCCAATTTCTTCCTCTTGGATCAACTCAACAAGGAGTATGGTTCCAAAGAAATAAAGCCCCATGCGATTGCCGGCACCATCCTCGCAACGGACATCGTGGAATACGATGCCAGATATGCCAATCTTGTCAAATACCTCTTGGGCAACGTGCTCATAGCAGAAGATGAATCAGCATTGGCCGCAGCCAATGGTGCCGTGGTGTTGGAGCGTCATGGAAAGTATGTAAAAGGCAAGTATGCCCTTACCGGAGGAAGCGTAGGATTGTTTGAAGGCAAGAAAATCGGAAGGGCCAAAAACCTGGAGAAACTGGAAGAAGAGATCCAGGCACAGGAAGCAGTGGTGGTTGCCATCAAGGCCGATATCCAACAGCGTCATGACGAGGTCCTGGATTTCAACAACCAGCTGCAAGAGCGTTCCATCGCAGATTTGCAAAAGAAGATTCAGGAACTGACCAATCGTTCTTTTGGCATCAACAACCGCATCGAATCGATCCATACAGCAGAGCAAGCAGCGCAAAACCGCTTGAATGATTTGCAACAGCAATTGTCGCAAGGCAAGGAAGCCATGCAAGGATTCAGAACGGCCTTGGAACAATTCAATGGTGAGTTGTCTGCATTGGCAGAGCAGATCCAGTTGGTAGAAACAGATTATGCTTCTGCAGAAACAGCCTACAATGCCATCAATGCGCAATACAACGACGCGAACCTTCAGTTGGCCAAACAGCAGGCCAAACTCACGGCGCTGAACCAGGAAGCGACTTTTAGGAAAAACCAACTCGATGAACTGACCCGTCAGATCGAAAGCAGCACGGTGCAGTTGACAGAGGCGAGTGGCAGCATCACAGAAACCGCTGCAGCCCTGCAGGCGATCGAACAGGAGTTGGTTGAACTTTATCGCCGCAAAGAGGATGATGGAAAACAATTGAATGAAGCCGATCAGGCATATTATAACCTGCGCAATACCCTGAACGATCGTGAGAGTGAATTGAGGCTCAAGACCAAGGAGAAGGAGCAGATTGACCAATTGCTGAACATGATCAAAGACAAGATCAATGAACTCAGGTTGCAATTGGCAGGCATCAAGGAAAGGCTCAATGTCGAGTTCAAAGTAAATATTGATCAGATCCTGGATGAACCCAGGGAAACAGAAGAATCAGTGGAAGATCTTCAGGCTGATTGTGATCGCATGAAGAAGAGACTCGAAAACATTGGTGAGGTGAATCCTACAGCGATCGAAGCTTTCGTGGAAATGAAAAAGCGCTATGAATTCATCGTCGAGCAAAAGAACGACCTGGTCAGCGCCAAGGAATCCCTGATGCAAACCATCCAGGAAGTGGAAGCCACGGCCAACCAGAAATTCCTGACCACCTTCAACCAGGTGAGGGAGAACTTCCTGCGTGTATTCAAAGCATTGTTTACAGAAGAAGATACCGCCGACATGGTGCTGGAGAATCCGGATGATCTGGCGGAGACCGGTATCGATATCGTGGCAAAGCCCAAGGGCAAGCGGCCTACTTCCATCACCCAGCTGAGTGGTGGTGAGAAAACCTTGACTGCTACTGCTTTGCTTTTTGCGATCTACTTGATCAAGCCTGCTCCTTTCTGTATCCTCGATGAGGTGGATGCTCCTTTGGATGATGCCAATGTGGGCAAGTTTACCAACATGATCCGCCAGTTCAGCAAGGAGTCTCAGTTCATCATGGTTACGCACAACAAGACCACCATGGCTACTGTTGACGTGATCTATGGTGTTACCATGCAGGAGCAAGGCGTCAGCAAGCTGGTGCCGGTTGATTTCAGGAACTTAAATTAGACAGCACATGTCTAATTATTTTTTCATTGGCATTGCAGGCACAGGCATGAGCGCCATCGCTCAATACCTAAAGGCGGCAGGACATACCGTGATGGGATCTGACCGTCAATTTGTTGCCGGACAATTCAATGAGAGCAGACAGGCGCTGGAAGCTCAGGGCATCAGCTGTTTTGAACAGGGTGCAGGAGCCATCCATCCTGATATTGATCGTGTTGTCGTTTCAACAGCCATTGAAGACACCGTGCCAGAAGTGCAGCAGGCAAAGGCATTGGGCAAGCCCATCATCAAACGCAGTGAATTACTGGCAGAAATTGTTCAAACCAAAAAGACCATCGCTGTTGCAGGGACATCGGGCAAGAGTACAACGACCGCCATGTTGTATGAAATCTTGCATCACGCAGGATTAAAACCTTCTGTCATCGGAGGAGCGGGTCTCACGCGCTTGATCCGACAGGGTTTGATCGGCAATGCCGCTTATGGAGAGGGGGAGTGGTTGATCATTGAAGCTGACGAGAGCGATGGTTCGATCGTTCAATATGAGCCGGAGATCGGAGTTTTGCTGAATGTAGACAAAGATCACCAGGACCTGGAAACCTTGATGGAACTTTTCAGAACTTTCAAAAGCCATTCCAAAAGATTCATCACCAACCTCGCGCATCCGCTATCTGCAAGTCTTTCCAGTGCTGATGATTTTGACTTTGATTGCATCGAAGGTTCTACTGCCTTGATGAAGGCATCAGGATTTCATCAGGAGGAAGCCAACATTGTCTTCCAAGTGGATGTTCATCCTTTTTTGCTCCATGCCCCCGGAAGGCATAACATGGAAAATGCCATGGCTGCGATTGCTGTTGCCCGTAGCTTGGGTATCAGCTGGCATCACTGCAGCGATGCCTTGAAGCAATACCAGGGCATCTATCGCAGGCACCAGGTGTATGGGAAGAAGCAGGGGGTAACCCTGATCGATGATTTTGCCCACAACCCGGTCAAATGCGCAAGATCCATCGAAGCCTGTCAGCCTTTCTCCCCAAAACTCATTGCCTGGTTCCAGCCCCATGGATATGGCCCCACTCGTTTTCTCCGACAGGATTTTGTGGAAGAGATCGCCAAAGTATTAAGGCCGGAAGAT
>RFVQ01000129.1 GCA_009922495.1 Chitinophagia bacterium | reverse complement strand
GAAGCATAATAATAAACATATCCTTCCCATTCCCGGACCGCTGCAATTTCGATGACATCAAAGTTTCCTTTCGTGACCAAGTGTTCATCTTTACCATTTCTGGTGACATTGTACAAATGCCGCCAACCATCTTTTTCCGACATCCAAAGAAATGATTGACCCTTGTTCAGCCAATCCCATCCACCGTATTGATAATCATCATCCACAGAGGGCAAGATGTCAATCCAGGCCTCATCTGTTTCCTTGTAAATGGGATAGCTGGTGCCATTGACAGCATTGGCCATGAACAATATACTTTGGTTCTGCTTGCGATTTAGTTGTTGGATGATCAACTCCCCTTCACCAGCCCATTCCATTCTTGGGAGATAATGTTGTCTTTGGTCCCCGGGTATATTCATCCACCGGAGTTGGGTGGTGGCAACATCCACGACGCCAATCCTGACTGCGGAAGGTGATTCCCCAACCTTGGGATATTCAACCGGAATGGGCTTTGAATAGATATCCGACGTATTGTCTATCATCATGAAATCTTTGGTACCAGCTGCATCCACCTGCCAAAAAGCGATGCGCTTGCCATCCGGACTCCAACGGAAACCATCCCTGCAGGCAAACTCTTCCTCATAAACCCAATCGAATGTTCCATTGATCAAGCGCCTGTTGCCATTGGTGGTAAGCGCCCTTCGTTTGCCACTGATAATATCTTCAACATAAAGATTGTATTGCGATACGTAGGCAACCTGCTTGCCATCCGGTGAGATCTTGGCAAACATGAGGGATTGTGCAGGGAGACCCTTCCCCAACTGAAACCATTTTTTCATTTTTAGGTTGAAGACCCAGTAATCCCCTTTGGTATTGTATCTCCATACCCTGGCTGTATGGTTAAAAACCAACAACTGGGATGAGGCGGCATGCCATGTAAAATCATCAAAGGCTTTGAGTACATCGGTGGTCCCAAATTCCTGCTGTGAAATCAGTGTTTTTCTGTCCGTTCCTGTTTCAACAGATTCTTCAACCAAAGCATTTTTTTTCAAGCGTATCAATGCTTCTCCATCGTTTGTCCACTGTAGTTTTGATTGAGCAAAAACCGCAGTCAATGGAACAGCAGTCAGCATACATACGAAAGCGCCAATGAGTATTTTTTTCATTCTTGAGAATTGAACCAACAAAATAGGAAACTTCATTAATAGTCAAACCGCTAATTTTGCCAATGGAACCCTAAAGTGAGGAATGGAAAAGGAAAAACTTCGCATCGATAAATACCTTTGGTCAATACGCCTCTTCAAAACGAGGAGTGCAGCAGCCCTTGCCTGTGACAAAGGGAGAATCAAAACAAATGGGGATGCAGTCAAGGCTTCAAGAGTAGTAAAACTGGAAGATGTTTACGAGGTGAAGACAGATGACAAGCGCTGGGTAATAAAAGTTACCGGACTCCTTGGTAGCCGAGTTGCTTACAGCGAAGCCATCAAAAACTACGAAGACCTCACCCCTCCGGAAGAAAAAGAGAGGATCGCTTACCAGGCCGCCAGTTTTCACTCCGGAAAGCGTTTGTCAAAAATCGGCAGACCCACAAAAAAAGAGAGAAGAGACCTTGATGATTATATCGGTGGCTAAGCAATCTCAGTAGGTATTTTATCATACAAACCAGGACATGAACATTCATATCTTATCAGTCGTACCGGAACTATTGGAAAGTCCCTTTTCGCATTCTATCATGAAAAGAGCGGCTGACAAAGGGTTGCTCCATGTAACGGTACACCACCTTCGCAAATGGGCAGTGAATGAATACGGAATGGTAGACGACTATCAGTTCGGAGGCGGTGCGGGAATGGTCATGATGTGTGAACCGTTGGTGAAGGCCATTGAAGAGTTGAACACGATTCACCCATTCGACGAGATCATCTACCTGACACCCGATGGAAAACAATTTGATCAGGGGATGGCCAATGGACTTTCCCTAAAAAATAACCTGCTCTTCATCTGCGGACATTACAAGGGCATCGACCAAAGGGTAAGGGAACACTTCATCACCATGGAAGTATCCATTGGAGATTTTGTCATGAGTGGTGGAGAACTGGGCGCCGCGGTCATGGTAGATGCTATCGGTCGACTGATACCGGGCGTTCTAAACGATGAAACCTCTGCCTTGTTTGATTCCTTTCAGGACAATCTTTTGGCGCCACCTGTGTACACAAGGCCTGAAGATTTCAGGGGGTGGAAAGTGCCCGAAGTGCTGATGAGTGGCAATCACAAAAAAATCGATGAGTGGCGACATGAACAGGCCCTCAAAAGAACAGCAGAAAGAAGACCTGACTTACTCAAAGATTAATCTTTTTCGCATTTCGGTAAGCTCTTCAGAAAGACGATGATTGACTGCTTCCAGTTCCCGGAAACGCAGATGGGCGAGTTCTCTCTTGATCATATCCAGCCACCACAAAGCCAGATAAGCATAAAGAGGAGAAAGCATTGCCAATGCCAAACCTATCCAGCTGAATAAATACCAGCCAGCAATGCAAAGACCCGTACACCAGAGCAGTCCCATGACTCCCAAAACACCTGTATAGACGCTGGTGTAAAAATCAATCCGCGTCACCGTTTTATCAGCGATCCTTTTGGCCATTGTTCCAGGAATGTACCACAGGATCAACCCTACCAGAAAAAAAGGCAGGATCAAAAAGATCAGTATCAGGTTCTTCAAACTGGGATGGGAAGATGCCACTCTGCGATCGTTGGTTCGCCAACGCAAAAGGATCTTTTGGTATTTGTCCAAGAGTCCTAGATGCTGATGGTACAATGGTTCATCAAGTTTCATTACATTTTCACAAATCGATCGGGATGCATCAAAAAAAGTATGGGACTGAAAGGATGGATCTCTGTATTGCATTCTCATCAACTCTTCTGCCAGCCCTGTTCGACTGCCATCCTGTATGTGGATCACATTTCGATGAAACAACTCCTGCATTTCCTGGGTCAAAGCATTGATGGCCTGTGCCGGATTGTTGAGATATTTTTCCTGATGATGTTGAATCTGCATGTTCTCTCCTACCCGGATGAAGAGGCTCGACCCTCGCCCATGCCATGAGTAGTTGATGGCGATGGCCTGTATATGAAGAGCTGTTTGCTGACCATCGCCAAAGGCAGTTTGCAATGCCACCCTTGCTGCTCCTTTTTTTAGTGGGGCCAGCTCTTTGGAAAGGCGACTGAATCCTTCCGGAAAGACCAACAGCATTTTTCCTTTCGACAAAAGTTTTCGTCCGCGATCAAAAGTCCTTTTGTTCTTCTGCAGGATCCCATCACCATGCTCCTTGCTATAGATGGGAATCATATGCAGAATGGTAAGGATGCGATAGGCGATGGGGTGAGAGAAAATATCTCCTCTCACATAAAAATGAAGCGATCGCCGAAGGAAAACAGCCAGCACCATGGCATCTAAAAAAGAGGCGGGATGATTGGCGATCAGGATGACCGGCTTCCCTTTGGGCAATTGTTCAAGTCCCACTACATCGATCCTCCTGAAAAAGATCCTGAAGGTTACCCACATCAAAACATAGGCGAAGCGATAGAGCATGGCCCAAGATAATAAAAAATGCATAGTCCATTGATCAGCTAAAAATCCCGATCGAACCAAAAAGACATCAGGATTCATTTATAAATCACGAAATTTGCCCCTTCTATTGAATATGTACAAAAGCCTGTTTCTCCTTATATTCCTTGTTGTTACTGCCCACTACATGGGATGGTCTCAGAATGGCATGCAGTTTCAGGAACAATTTAAAGTACAGGTCAGGAAAGCCAATACGTCGATAAAAATAGATGGGATGCTGGACGAAGCGGCATGGACGACAGCCAACGAGGCCAAGGATTTTTTCATGAAATGGCCCAATGATGAAGGCAGGCCCAAACGGCAAACTTTTGTGAAAGTAACCTACGACCAGCAGTTCATCTATTTTGGTATCAAAGCCATGGACACCAGCTTTTACATTGCCCAAACCCTGAAACGAGACCAGGGGATCTATGAAAGTGATGCGGTGTCCATTGCCTTGGATCCTGTTAACCAAAGAACCAATGGATTCATCTTTTCCATTACCCCCTACAATGTGCAAACGGAAGACCTGGTAAACGTTGGCCAGGGGGATGAAATGAGTTTTAGCTGGGACAACAAATGGTATTCTGCAACTTCCAGACATGCTGATCATTGGATCGCAGAGATCGCCATTCCCTTCAGTACGTTGCGTTTCAAGGAAGGAAATGCAAAATGGGGATTCAACGCATTGAGGTCTGACCTGAAAAACAATGAATATTCCAGCTGGACCGACATGCCCCTCAATTTCAATTTTTTTGATTTTGGTTATTCAGGTGCATTGGTATGGGACCAACCACCCTCCGCGCCCAAAAGCAATATTTCCCTTATTCCCTATAGCACTGGCTCTTTCAACACCGACAAAGAAAATCAACAAGCTGGTAAAGGAAATTTGAATGCCGGCTTTGATGCAAAAGTTGCCTTAACCCCTTCCCTCAACCTGGATCTTACCGTCAACCCGGATTTCTCGCAAGTGGAAGTAGACAGACAAGTAACCAACCTGACGAGGTTTGATATTTTCTTTCCGGAACGAAGGACTTTCTTTCTGGAAAACAGCGATCTCTTTGCGAGTTATGGCATCCCTCCCATCAGGCCCTTCTATTCCAGAACAATCGGATTGGACAACAATGGAAACAAGATCCCCATATTGGCAGGTGCCAGGATCAGCGGAAACATTTCTCAAAAAACCAGAATTGGTTTGATGAACATGCAAACCAGAGCGACGGATGAAACAGTATCACAGAATTATACTGCCTTCAGCTTCAACCAGCAGGTCCAAAAAAGATCGATCCTCAAAGGTTATTTTCTCAACCGACAGGGAATAGAGGACAGGAATAACAAGATCAAAGATCCGATGGACGCCTATGGCAGAAATGCAGGCATGGAATACAATTTCATTGACCAGTCAGGCAGGTGGAATGCATGGGCAGGCCATCATCAATCTTATAAACCGACGATTTCTACACCAGAAAACTATAGCAACATCGGCGGTGGCTATTTCAGTAAAAAACTGAACCTTATTTTTGATGGAGGACGGATCACAGATAACTACTATGCAGACATGGGCTTTGTGAACCGCGTGAACAATTATGATGCCCTGCTGGATACCAATATCAGAAAAGGCTTCTACCTGCTTTTCAATCAATCAAGCTATACCTTCTTTCCCAAAAAGGGGATACTCAATCAGTTCATGATCAGTCTTGAAAATTTTCTTGTCTACAACCTCGATGGAGGCTTGAACGAAAGAAACCATGACCTCGAATTCCGTCTGTTTTTCAAAAACACCTCCAACATGATTTTTCATGTTCATGACAACGTGAACAACTTGCTATTCAACACCTCCTTTACAGAGGGAAAACCCATCCCACCGGGAAGATATGCAGCGTCTTCCTTTGGATGGACATACAATACCGACAGCAGAAAAAAACTCTATTTCAAAACAGATGTTGAATCCGGACAATTTTTCAATGGCCGTATCTTTCGCTACGAATTGAGTGCTACCCTCCGTGTTCAACCCTGGGGTAATTTCAGCATGAGCCTTCAGCAAGCCAACCTCAGATTTCCCGAACCCTATGGCAAAAACAACCTGTTCCTGATCGCACCCAGGATCGAAGTGAATTTCACCAACAATCTATTTTGGACAACCTTCCTGCAATACAACAACCAGCGGAATAATTTCAACATCAACAGCCGGTTGCAATGGCGATACAAACCCATGAGCGATCTGTTCCTGGTATACAGCGATAACTATTTCACCGATCCCTTCATGAAGAACAAAAACAGGGCATTGGTTTTCAAGATGAACTACTGGTTGAATCTCTGATAGAATTACTTGTTTAAGTATACTGCTCTTCTTCAATTTTCATTATCTTCAGTTCTTCATCTATACAAATAACAACCATGTCAACCAACAGACGTTCCTTTCTTCGCAATGTGGCACTGGGTACTGGTGCCCTGGCAACTGCCCTTCCCAACGACGCAAATGCAAATGAATCAAATCATTCCTATGGAACAGCAGCATTCAACATGTGCGGCTATGCTGCTCCAAAATTACCTACCGTGAGGGTGGGCATCGTTGGCTTGGGCATGAGGGGCCCTGGAGCAGTTGACAGACTCAGTTATATAGAGGGAGTGGAGATCAAAGCCCTCTGTGATAAATATCCTGACAGAGTGGAAAAGGCACAAAACATCCTCACCAAAAAAGGATTGCCCAAGGCAAAGGCCTACTCTGGAGAAGAAGGATGGAAGGCACTC
>RFVQ01000128.1 GCA_009922495.1 Chitinophagia bacterium | reverse complement strand
TGTTTTCTGGCAAACATGGCATCTTTCTCTGCCCTGCATATGGCAGCCGTTAGCAGGATCATGTTGCCCGCCTCTTCTACGGGCATGTCCTCTGGATAGGTTTGCCCGTTGGCCAGCGGATAGGTTCCCAGATCGTGGGCGGGAAAGGGCTTGGTCCACTTTCCGGACTCGCTGTATTGCATCAGGGGTTCTACCATTCCTTTGAGCAGAGCAGGATTGTAGATCAATGTCAATGGTGCAGAGGGATAGGTTACGTCAACTGTCCATATAGACCCATTGGAAAAATTTTCTTTTTGTGGGAAAAGGATCTCGTCCTTTTCGCCCCTAACCAATTTGTGTGCCGCCAGGGATTGTCGGTATGCTGCTACACAAAGCTCAGCGTATTCCTTGCCGCCTGCATTTGTGCCATCTCTGTATAATTGCTGATCAAATATTTTGCATTTGCTCCTTATGCTTTGTTCCTCTGCAGCTGCCCTCACCAAAAGTTTTTCCATGTTTCCATGGATCTTTTTCCACCAGGCATCAAGGTCTTTTCCAAAGTATTGAATCGACTTGACATCGTCATAAGCGACCATGAGTTTTTCTTTGTTTTCTCCGGTTGCAGGGGTTGGTATCTGAATGTAAGCACCAAGAAAATCCGTTTTTATTTCCGGGATTTTGTGAAAGGGCATGAGTTCACCTTTTTCGGCAAAAAGCATCACGCCTTCGAAAGGATAGGCACTGAGATGGATGTTGTTGCTGTTTTCAGCGAGATAGAGATGGCCCCAATCGATTCGTACATCATCCCCTTTTCTTTGAAGGATGGGTTGTGCTAAGGTGCCTGCTTTTAAAAACGAAATTCCATTGAATGAGCCAGACTTGATATCAGCAGTTTGATTTGCATGGTGCTTGCTGATGTTTTCAGACATGTCAAAACAAATCTCGGTCTTGTGTGCCTTTCCATCCAGGCTTTTGGTTTTGAATTGAACATAGGTCAGCGGGCGGGACAAAAGATCTAAATCGGACGCAATGAGTGGTGACAGGAACTCTACGGTCAATTCAACCGGACCGCTTTCAAAACGATAGGTTGTTGCAGTTGCTGTAACGTTTACATCCAATTGTTTTGCTTCAGACAATGCCGAAGGGGCTTTCTGCTTTCCCAATCCTACGTCCAACCATGCATTTCCGGATGGATTGGTGCAGTGAAGCGCAATGATATTTTTTCCTTTCTTCAAAGCACTTTTGGCTTTTTCATCCAATCTGTATTCCTTCAAATTGCCGGTATAGCAATGTTCGCAATTGTAAACTTGTACGCCATTGATATACACTTCCACATCATCATCATGCCGAAGTTGAAGGATCAGTCGGTCTATTGAAATCTCATTCAACTCAATGGTTCTTCTTGCCCAGATTTCTTTGCTGTTCCAGGGAGTTGCGAAGTCCTTTCCCCAGCCTTTGCCGAAGGGCATCTTTCCTTTGGACCAATGACATTCCACTGGATGTCCCTCTCCAAAGGGGACAATCGTTTCAGTTGGATGCTGCAAATCTCCTAAAAACTTATAGGTTTTTTCTTCATCAACACGGATAATACCCACCATCGAATGTTCCGCTCCTGTCCAGTGTTTGGTAGAGGAGATATTCAGTTGGTCGCTGAACGACCAGATGCTGAAATAAGGATCATGTGTGATCAGCGGATAAGCAGGCATTTTTTTTACCTGGGCAAAAGACACAACTGCGCACAAGAGTGCCAGGATCATCAGTGAATTTTTTTTCATTTGGGGCAATTTCTTGTACAAAAGGTAGTGCATCATGGTGAATTTCCCATGGATGCTGTATTTTCATTGATATCGTTTGGCATGAATACATTGGTCTGCAAGAACCCCGGTCATTTCTCCTATGAGGAAACGGATCATCCGGTCCCGAAAAAAGGATTTTCGGTCATTAAAATAAAGCGTGTTGGTATTTGCGGAACAGACCTGCATGCGTTTGAAGGAACACAACCTTTCTTTAGTTATCCAAGGGTGTTGGGTCACGAACTGGCAGCTGAGTTTGAAGAGGGAGATGCTCCTGGGTTTCAAAAAGGAGATCCATTGACGGTCATTCCCTATATCCATTGTGGATCCTGTATAGCCTGCCGACAAGGAAAAACAAATTGCTGTTCCAGTCTCAAGGTGTTGGGCGTGCATGTGGATGGAGGCATGTCTGAATATTTTATGGCCCCGAATGAATTGTTGTTGAAGGGAGATGGATTGCCCATCGATGCACTGGCCCTCGTTGAGCCATTGTGCATCGGGTATCATGCGGTACAACGATCTGCCATCCAACCCACCGAGACAGCACTTGTCATCGGTGCCGGTCCCATCGGATTTGGACTCATGCTGTTCTTAAAAGCAATGGGAGTCAAAGTAATGGGAATGGATATCAACCATGACCGCCTGGAATTTTGTCATACTCATTTGCAGATTGATGGGATGCTAGATCCGAGGGACGAAGATCATTTCGATAAGATCAAAGCGCTAACTTCCGGAGAGATGCCGGCAGTAGTTTTTGATGCTACTGGCAATGGGAAAGCCATTAACAATGCTTTTCGTTATCTGTCGCATGCCGGAAAATATGTTTTGGTGGGGCTCCAATTGGGGGATATTTCTTTTTCTCATCCAGAATTCCACAAAAGAGAAGCTACATTGATGAGCAGTCGAAATGCTACTCAACATGATTTTTTGGAAGTGATGGACATGATCCGACAAAAAAAGATCGATCCACTTTGCATGATCACCCATCGATTGCGTTTTGATGAAGTTGGAAAATCCTTTGAGCAATTGATGGATCCAGCGCAGCAGGTTGTAAAAGCCATGGTGTCCTTTTGATCGGTCGCAATAGCCTACCTTTGCAGGGTGACTTACCTCAAACTGATTCTTGTCGCCATCATGTGGGGCGGCACTTTCATTGCAACCAAGATGGCCGCAGAAGTTTTCGGTTCTTTTACCGGCGCTTCTTTTCGTTATCTTTTTGCTTTGGCTTTCATGATTCCGATGATGTGGTTAAAAGACCGTCGTTCTTTTGCCATCACCCCAAAGCAATTTCGTGATTTCCTCATCCTGGGTGCTTCCGGGATCTTTGCTTACAGTTTTTTCTTTTTCAATGGGCTCCGGTTGGTGAGTGCGAGCCATGGCGCCTTGATCGTTGCACTCAATCCGGTTTTGGTGTTGATCATGACAGCCATCATGGGCAGGGAAAAGATCAATGGCATAAAAATCATTGGTATCATTGCCTCGCTGGCAGGCACATCCATGGTCATTGCAAGAGGCAACTATGCAGACTTGTTTTCGATGTTTACCTGGGGGGATGCTTTCATGTTGGGTTGTCCCATTTCATGGGCCTTCTATACTTATTTCGCGAAAGATGCCCTGAAAGGGAGCAGCCCCTTGCAGGCCTCCACCTGGGCGATCATCATGGGACTTTGCCTCATTCTTTTGTTTGTGCCCACTGAAACTTTTCCCAGAACCATAAATCCTTCAGTTTGGCTCGCATTGCTCTATTTAGGGGTTTGCGGTTCTGTATTGGGATTTGTATGGTACTATGAAGGAATACAAAAAATCGGGCCCCTTAAAACTTCTGCGTTCAACAACCTCATTCCCATTTTTGCCATGATTCTCTCTGTGGTATTGCTGGGAGAGACCATTCATGGATACATGATCTATGGATCCGCTTTGGTGATCGGAGGTGTCTACCTGATCAACAGGGTTTAGTTGGTTTTGCCGGGATAAATCTTCAAAGCCTCTTCCAAACAATCCATTGCTGCATTGATGTCATCATTGTTGATCACATAGGCCAGCCGCACTTCATGTTTGCCCAGACCAGGTGTTTCATAGAAGCCGCTGGCAGGAGAGAGCATCACCGTTTGTTCTTTATGGGAAAAGGATTCCAGCAACCATTGGCAGAAGCGGTCACCATCATCGATGGGCAGCCTTGCAATGACATAGAAAGCGCCACCGGGAGTGGGACAAAAAACGCCGGGAATTTGGTTCAGTCTTTGGACGATGAGATCCCTTCTGGATTGATAGGCAGCCTTCGGTTCATTGAAATAATCATCCGGAAGGTCCACGGCCGCTTCTCCTAGTATCTGCGCCAATCCGGGTGGACTTAACCTGGCCTGTGTCAGTTTGAGGGCAGCAGCATACACTTCCTTGTTATGGGTGATGAATGCACCGATGCGAGCCCCGCAGGCAGAGTACCTCTTGGAGATCGTATCCATGAGAATTACTTGCTCGGGGATCCTTTTCAATTGCATGGCACTGGTATAGGTTCCTTCATAGCAGAATTCTCGATAAGCTTCATCAGAAAAAAGGAACAAGCCGTGTCTCAGACAGATGTCTTCCAATGCTTCCAGTTCCTCTTTGCTATACAAATAGCCGGTTGGGTTATTGGGGTTGCAGATAAGGATGGCCCGGGTCTTATCAGTGATCAGTTTTTCAAAGGATTCAATCGCTGGCAAGGCAAATCCATTTTCAATGGTTGCCGTGATGGGGATGATTCTAACACCGGCCATCATGGCGAAACTTTTGTAGTTCGCATAGTAGGGCTCAGGTACAATGATCTCATCGCCTGAATCAAGACAGGCCATCATGCCAAAAACGATGGCCTCACTGCCTCCAGCTGTAATGATGATCTCTTCATGGCTGATGTCAATTCCTGCTTTTTTGTAGTAATGGACCAGTTTTTTTCTGTAGGATTCATTCCCCGCACTGTGGCTATAAGCCAATACTTTTATATCCGCATTTTTTACTGCATCCAGGATGGTGGGAGGTGTCTCTATATCAGGCTGTCCAATGTTCAGGTGGTGTACCTTTGTTCCTCTTTTTTTGGCTGCTTCAGCATAGGGAACAAGCTTCCTGATCGGAGAAGGGGGCATCATTTCCCCTCTTTTTGAAGGTTTTAACATAAAGCAAAATTAGTCAAATTGGTTTCATGGGGAACAATATGTAATTTCGAATAGCGTTTATTTGAACATGAAATCCGGTTTGATCATATTGCTTACCATCCTTTTTTCAAAGGGACTGTATGCCCAGTCGGGTGCAGCCAATCCTGATCAACCCAAATGGGTCATGAACCAGACCGTGCATGACTTTGGCAAAATACCACAGGGTAAACCCGTGTTTGTCAATTTCATGGCAAAAAACAATGCTACCACTCCCATGAGAATTGATGCAGTAAATGCATCCTGTGGTTGTACCACACCCGAATGGTCGAATGAGCCCATTGAAGCAGGAGGAAGCACAACAATTAAAGTGGGGTACAATGCCGCTACCCCCGGTTATTTTGAAAAAACCATTACAGTCGTGCAGGCAGGTGGAAACAACATCGTTCTCACCATCAAAGGCGAAGTATGGAAAACGCCTGAGCAGCCGGCTCCCGCCAACCAGTCGGTAGCATTTTTAAAAACACTCAAACCCGCGAAACAGAAATAATCAATCCATCTAAAAACAAAAAAAACATAACATGAAAAAGTTGATGCTAACGTTGATGGTGATCGGAATAGGGATCACAGCCTTTTCACAAAATGCAGCTAAAAAAGCGGAAGATGTGGTCAAGTTCAAAGAGATCAGGTACAATTTCGGAAAGATCAAACAGGGTGTTCCCGTTACCCATGATTTTGAATTCACCAATATTGGAGCAGAGCCCGTTATCATTGAAACTGCCAGTGCATCCTGTGGTTGCACAACGCCCACCTGGCCACAGCAACCGGTGATGAAGACAAAGGCAGACAAAATCAGAGCCGGTTTCAATGCAGCCGCTCCTGGTCCCTTCGAAAAGACTGTATTTGTAAAAATCAAAGGGGTAGACGTTCCCTTCGAACTCAAAATTGCCGGAGAAGTCGTTTCTGCAGCTGATTTTGAAAAGCAGGTCAAGAAGTAATTTCCTCGTTCAATAAGGGGGAAGAAGGTCTATTGGAACGAAGTTTTTAACACTTTGTTCCATTGGGTCTTTCTCCCTTTTTTTTATGCAAAAATGGGGTAGTTTTGCCGCATGGACTCCCTCCAACGCAGTGAACAGGAACAGGCGGAAGCACTATCGTATGAAGCATTTAAAAATGCTGTCATCGCCGACTATACCTTGGCCCATCAAAGCAGGCAGGCCAGTTTGTTGGGGCGGAAGGAAGTGCTGACAGGGAAGGCCAAATTTGGCATTTTTGGAGATGGAAAAGAAGTGCCCCAAGTGGCCATGGCCAAATTTTTCAGGCCTGGTGATTTTTATGCGGGTTATTACCGTGACCAGACCTTTGCCTTTGCAACTGGCACAGCAACCATCCATCAGTTTTTTGCTCAGTTGTATGCAGATCCTGATCCGGCCAATGATCCCCATAGTGCCGG
>RFVQ01000127.1 GCA_009922495.1 Chitinophagia bacterium | reverse complement strand
TTTTGGTAAACAAAATTGATCACCGTGCTGTCCGGTATTGCGCCGGCAGGTATTTTCATTTGATCCTGTATGGTGAGACCAACTTTATACGGCAAACAATCTACCAGGGGCAGGTTGCGCAGCACATATATTTGAAAGGCGAAAGACGAAAAGGTAAAAAAGATCATTACAATAACGGAAAGTCTGGTCGACAACAATGACTGAATACTGTTCCTTTTCAAGAGCAAGAATCCTGTCATGACAAGAAGGACAAGGTCTTTTGCAAAAGACTGATCAGCCGTAAGTTTAATGCAATCGCCAAAGCATCCGCACTCTTTGATTTTGCCTGAGAAAACGGCATAGCCCGTTAAAAAAGTAAAGAATATGATCAAAAGAAACAGGAGCCAGCTGAACAGGCGGAACTGCCATCCCAATAAAACAGCAACGCCTGCAATGATCTCAAAAGCGATCATTGTTATGGAGAGTATCAGTGAATAGTCATTCAAAAAATGCAATCCCCATATTTCAAAGAATTCCTGCATTTTATAGCTAAGCCCCATTGGATCGTTGGCCTTTATCAGACCGGAGAAGATAAAAAGAATGCCTACAAATATTCTGGTAAAGCCTAGCATTGGTCTCATATGGATAATTTAAGCCTGATGTCCTGGTTTGCCTTCGTTGATGAGAATGAGGCCAAATACAGCGTAGTTGATAATGTCGATAAAGTTGGCGTCAATCCCTTCGCTGATCATGGTTTTTCCATCATTGGCCAGGATCTGTTTGATCCTGCTGAGTTTGGTGATGATAAGATCCACAAAACTTTCCTGGCTCATCTCTCTCCATGCTTCTCCATAATCATGATTTTTATCAAGCATGGTTTGTTTGGCAAGATCTGACTGAATATCATAAGCTTTTTCAACTGATGAAAGAGTCATGTCTTCCACCATTGCATTACCGATGGATAATTGGATAAGTCCAATGATACCATAGTTGACAATACCTTTGAATTCAGCGGTTATGTCATCCCCTACTTTCTGAACCTTTTTCTCCTGAATGGTTCGGATCCTCATGGCTTTGATGAAGATTTGATCCGTGATGGAGATGATCCTCAGGCTTCTCCAGGATGTTCCATAATCATGCGTTTTTTTGATAAAAATATCTTTGCATGCTTTTACGGATTGGTCATATTGCAAAATGGTAGTTGCACTCATTGTTGGACAAAATGAATTAAAATCATGTAATTCAGGCAAATTAATCCAATTTTGTGTGTACTGAAAAAATAAAGTATTCAGTCTTATGAAGATGCTTCGTGCAGGCAATAAAACCCTTTCTCTGGAAGTCCCATTGGTAATGGGTATCTTGAATTGCAACAATGATTCGTTTTATGTTGAAAGCAGGAGCCTGATTTCGAAGGAAATCCAACAGAAAATTGACAAGATGGTTAACGAAGGTGCCGATATTCTGGATATCGGTGGCATGAGTACCAAACCAGGAAGTCAATTGATTTCTGTGGATGAAGAAATTTCCAGGATCCGTCATGCGATACATTATGCAAGAGATCATTATCCTGCCCTATGGATATCAATTGACACTGTTCAGGCAGCAGTAGCTGATTTTGCCATTCAACAAGGTGCTGATATGATCAACGACGTATCAGGTGGTCTGATGGATCAGCAAATGCTTTCAACAGTAGGCTTGTACAATATCCCCTTTGTTTGCACCCACATGAAGGGCATTCCGGAAAATATGCAGCATGACCCTACTTATGATGATCTGATGAAAGAGATCATAGATTATTTTGTCGAAAGAGTGAAAGCTTGTCAGGATGCAGGCGTTGAACAGGTCATCATAGATCCTGGTTTTGGCTTTGGAAAAACAATGGAACACAACTTTCAAATCCTGGACCAGCTGGAATTGTTGCATGAATTGGATTTGCCGGTACTAACGGGTGTTTCAAGAAAATCCATGATTTACAATTTATTGAAAATCAGTGCTGATAAGGCTTTGAATGGAACTACTGTACTTAATACAATTGCACTCATGAAAGGCTCTTCTCTTCTCAGGGTGCATGATGTCAGGGAAGCAAGGGAGGCTGTTCAACTCTTTTTGAAAATGAAAAGAGCATAAAAAAAGGAGCCATAAGGCTCCTTTTTCAATTTATTGGTTCCCACCGGGTGGAACGGGCATATTGGGTTGTGGATTTTTGGGAAGATCCTTCACTTCAACTACCTCAATATCAAAAATCAAATGTTCATTGGGTTTGATGGCAGGTGGCATTCCTTGGGGACCGTAAGCCATACTGGAAGGAATGAACATTTTTCCTTTGCTGCCTTTCTTGAAGGCTACAATCCCATCCAACATTCCCTGTATGGCACCTTCCGTCTTGGACACAAAGAAGAATGTATCAAGACCATGTGGAGCAGATTGTTTGGCAGTATCGATGTTGGAGTCAAAATATTTACCTTCAAAATTATAGCCATTGTATTTGATGCCAACCAGTTGACCAGAATCAGCCCTCTTACCGGCTCCTTCTTGTTCTATTTGAACATAAACGCTGTTGTTGACATTGGTAGCGGTGATTTTCTTCAATGACAGGTACTTTTCGATGGCAGCCATTTCTTTTGCCTTGAATTTGTCAATCTCAGCCTTGTAGGCTTCTACGGCCCAATCCCTGGATGACTTTCCATTTTTGTTTTTGAATACTGCCAGAATCTTAAGGGTGGCCTGCAGTTTGTCTCCCTTTTTCATGAAGGGGGGAACACCAAATTGGGAGCTTTTTTGAAGGGTATCAAAGTTTTGGATCACCACTGCACTGTCACCTACTTTCAACTGGGTCATGATCTCAGAAAAATCATGGTATCTCCCTACACTGTCAACTTGATCAAAGGCTGGCATGAAGTCGTAGGTATTCATTACCAATGAGTCCTTGTAGGTCAGGCGGTATTCAAACTTGGCAAAATCACCATGCTCTAATTTTTCACCTTTTTCACCTTCAAAAATTTTGTACTCCAGTCCGGATTTGGTCTTTTTGAATCCAATGTTATTGCAGGCACTGAACATCAGCATGGCCAATGCGCCGAGAAGAATAGATGTTTTTTTCATTTTTATTGTTTGGTATTGTTTGTAAATTCTTTCAAAGCCATTTTGAATCGCTTGACATTTTCTTCTACTGATTCACTGCTCCTCCCACCCGATGCGTTGTAATGCCCTCCTCCTTCAAAATAAGTTCTTGCAAACGTATTGCAATCAAACGACTCTTTGCTCCTGAATGACCATTTTCTTTCCTCGTCCCTGTCGATCAGCAATGCAGCCATTTCTATTCCTTGAATGGACAAGGGATAGTTAACAAGCCCCTCAGTATCCCCTGTTTTGATGTGAAACCTGAGAATATCTGCCTTGGGAATAGCGATCAGGGCAGTGTTGTATTCATAAAGAACCTCCAATCTGTTGGACAAAACATGTCCTATGAACCGAAGTCGGTTTTCCTGAAAATTATCATGCACCAAAGAATGAATCTTTGCATGTTCAATACCATGGGACATCAACCCCGCCACCATGAAATGAACGGATGGAGAAGTAGATGAAAAACGAAATGATCCTGTATCGGCCATTACACCAGCATACAAACAGCTGGCAATATCTTTGTTGATAAGATCAGATCTACCGGATAGCTGAATGAAATCATAGATCATTTCAGCAGTTGAACTTTTTCGGATATCACTGTTTCCGAAGTCAAACGAATCCAGTTGGGGTTCCCGGTGGTGATCGATCAGCACCTTTTTACAGGCAAGTGATTCAAGGATGGTCTGCATGTGGCGGGTCCTGCTGAAGTGGTTGAAATCAAGACAGAAAATCCATTCTGCCTCTGATAAAATGTTTTTGGCCACCTGTCCATTGGATTCAAAGTCGATTACGCTATCGGCTCCTGGCATCCATTTGAGGAAATCAGCCCAGTTGGTAGGAGAAATGACAGTTGTGTCATGCCCCATGCCCTTGAGAAAATGGTAAAGAGCAAGGGATGACCCCATTGCATCCGGATCGGGCTTTTGGTGCATGGTAATTACAATCCTGGAAGGGATTTTCAACGCATCAAAAACCAACTGTATTTCTTTCATCATGCGACGCAAATGTAAGCCCTTTTTCTTGGTATCTGCCTTTGCATGGTATACCTTTGCAGTCCAAAAATCGTAAAAACATGAGCAACAGGACTTTTACCATGATCAAGCCGGACGCCTTTGCTGCCGGACATACAGGATCGATCATCCAACACATTGAAGCAGCAGGATTCAAGCTGATCGCCATGAAGCTAACCCGTTTGTCAGCCGAGAAAGCCGGAGAATTTTATGCTGTTCACAAAGAGAGACCTTTTTATGGTGAATTGGTTGATTTCATGAGCAGTGGACCGATTGTTGCCGCTATTCTGGAAAAAGACAATGCTGTGGAGGACTTCAGGAAATTGATCGGTGCAACCAATCCGGCCAACGCTGAAGAAGGTACCATTCGTAAATTATATGCACGCAGCGTAGGTGAAAATGCTATCCACGGAAGTGACAGCAATGAAAACGCAGCGATTGAAGGCAGTTTCTTTTTTTCTGCCTTTGAAAGAATCTAATTGGGATTCTCAAGAACCTTGACCACTCCTTGGCTGTTATATTTTCTAAATTTCAACGATCATGGCATATAGTTCTCTTGAAGAATGCTTGTTAGATCTCGAGAAAAACGGACAGCTAAGGAGGGTCAAAGAATTGGTCGATCCATACCTTGAACTGGCCACAGTTCACCACAGGGTTTATGAAGCAGGTGGACCTGCTTTGTTGTTTGAAAATATCAAAGGTTCCAGATTTCGTGCCGCTTCTAACCTTTTTGGCACGCTGGAAAGAAGCAAATTCATTTTCAGGGATACACTCACCGCTGTTCAACAGCTGATAGAGATCAAAAATGATCCCATCAATGCCCTTAAAAAACCATTGCAGTCCATCGGTTTGTTACCCACTGCACTAAATGCCCTCCCCTATAGGAATCCATTGCGAAAGCCTGTTTTGTTTCAAGAGATAAAAATCAGTGATATACCACCCATACACCATTGGCCTTTGGATGGTGGTGCTTTTGTAACCCTTCCGCAGGTTTACACAGAAGATCCTGAAAAAGCTGGGATTTTACATGCTAATCTGGGGATGTACAGGGTTCAACTTTCTGGAAATGAATATGTGCCAGACCAGGAAATTGGCCTTCATTATCAGTTGCACAGGGGTATTGGTGTTCACCAGACCAAGGCCAATAGGTTGAATCAACCTTTGAAAGTCAGTGTTTTTGTAGGAGGTCCTCCCTCTCATACAGTTGCTGCGGTTATGCCCTTGCCGGAAGGGTTGAGTGAGATGTCTTTTGCGGGTGTTCTGGGAGGAAGGCGGTTCAGGTATCAATACATCGATGGTCATGCTATTAGCCTGGAGGCAGATTTTGTCATCACCGGAGAAGTTTTTCCTGGGGAGAACAAACCAGAAGGTCCATTTGGAGATCATTTGGGGTACTATAGTTTACAGCACCCGTTCCCCCTCATGAAGGTGCACAAGGTTTATGCTCGAAAGAATGCGATATGGCCTTTTACGGTCGTAGGTCGTCCCCCACAAGAAGACACCAGTTTTGGACAATTGATCCACGAAATAACGGGTTCGGCAATACCCAAAGAAATTCCGGGGGTTAAGGAAGTACATGCTGTAGATGCAGCCGGTGTTCATCCTTTGCTGTTGGCCATAGGAAGCGAAAGGTATACACCTTACCTTCCAACAACACAGCCGGCAGAATTGCTGACCATCGCCAACCATATTCTGGGAACCGGACAATTGAGCCTGGCCAAATATTTATTCATTACTGCTGATCCAGATCAAAAACTCAGTACGCATGATATTCAAAACTTCTTTGAATACATGCTGAGAAGGATCGATTTAAGAAGAGACCTCCATTTTCATACCCAAACTACCATGGATACGCTTGATTATTCCGGCACTGGAATAAACAGTGGCAGTAAAGTGGTTTTTGCAGCATATGGCCCTGTCAAAAGAGAACTGGATCGTACTTTATCGCCTGCTTTTTCATCCATAACGGATTTTGCAAAATGCAGGTTGATCATGCCCGGTATTGTGGCCATGGAAACCAAAGGCTTTGTGTCTGCTGAAACTACCCAAGAGGAACTCCTTAGGCTCAATGCTCGTTTGTCCAATACCCAACTGGACGGAACACCGTTGATCATATGGGTGGATGATGCCGATTTTGCTGCTGCCAATTTGAAGAACTTCCTATGGGTTGCCTTTACCAGAAGCAATCCATCGCATGATATCCATGGCATTGACTCATCAAGAATGTAATTTACTTCGGGAATAGATAGAGATTGAATGCCTAAGA
>RFVQ01000126.1 GCA_009922495.1 Chitinophagia bacterium | reverse complement strand
GGGATGCTGAAAGAACTCTCTCTGCCTTTGGACCTGGATCTTACCTTACAGCTTGCCGTTGGATACAAGCGGCTCACCTTTTTTTCCAAATCCTATGATGAAAAGGTTACCATTGATTTGCACCTGCATTACCGGAGAGAAAACATGGGCTACGAACTATCCGGTTTGTTCATTGCGGAAAGCAAGGGAAGTCGGCAACTGCATTCCCCATTCAATAATCTGATGCGGGATCATCGGGTTAAACAATCGTCGTTCAGCAAATATTGCTATGGTGTATATCAACTCATTCCGACTGTCAAAAAAAATAATTTCAAACCCCTGGAGCATAAACTTGAAAAATTAATCGTTTTCATTGCCAAACTCATCATCGATCTCGTTTCCCTGACAGTGTTGGTGAGGTATGTCTATCTGAAGCATCACCATCGAACAGACCTGATGCTCACATTCTACTCCTTCAATGTGATTGTATTTTTCATCAGTTATCTCTTGAATCGGGTAGAACTCAGTACCGGCGCGGCTTTTGGATTGTTTGCCATATTCTCTATGTTGCGCTACCGAACCGAAGGTATTTCTGCCAAAGACATGACCTATCTGTTCCTTTGTATAGCACTTGGCTTGGTGATGGCTGTTAGTGGGGGAAGTTTCGGAGAACATTTGGTATTGGCTACTTTCATTTTGGCGCTGACCTATCTTTTGGAAAAAGGCTGGGTTGGAGGCAAGCGTTCTACCATGACCATTGTTTTTGAAAAACCTGAATTGATCCATCCATCCCGAAGAGAAGAATTGATCCAGGAATTGGAGCAACGCACGGGTTTTAAGATTTCTCATGTAGAGGTAGGGGATATTGATTATTTGAAAGATTCAGTCATATTAACGGTTCATCATGAAAGGGCTTAAGATTTTATTTTGCATCACCATACTTGGAACAGCGGAACTTAAAGCACAGGCTACGCGGACCGATCCCATCGATGTACAGGCTTGGTTTGGCGCAGGGCTCGATTTTGATCTGCCTAAAAAATGGCAAGCAGGAATAGAATACCAATCGAGGATAGAGAATAATATAAAAACCCTCAAGGGCTCCTATTACTCGTTTTCCCTAGAGAAAGAGATTGTCAAGCATGTTACAGTAATGGGTCAATACCGACTGTCAAAAGTCCAGGGGGAACAGTTCAGTAGGTTCGGGTTTGGACTCACACTTGATAAAAAATTAGGTGAGATCAAGACTGATCTGAGATTTCTTTATCAGAACAAGCAATTGGATCTCGTCGATCCCATCGATCGCGAGGCCCCCGATAATTACCTGAGAGCAAGGTTGAGGGGGAGAAAAGAACTGAGCAAGAAAATAGACCTGATCGCTTCTTTTGAGCCTATTTATCGAGTACAACAAGGCATCAGGATTGACAATTATCGCATCCAGGGTGGCGTCCGCCTGCATTTCAACAAGGCAGCCTCATTGGATATTTTTTACCTCAATCGACCGGATTATTTCAAATCATACAAAAGGCAGTACCATGTTTTCGGTACTGCCTTCAGTTATGAGTTCAAGATCAAAAAACGCTAAAAGAATGTGCTGATCCAATAGATCAGTCCAGCGAGGACTGCACTCACTGGAATGGTCAGGATCCAGGCAACCAGCAGGGAAGAGGTTACGCCCCATCTAACGGCGCTCAATCGTTTTGTTGCGCCAACACCAATGATGGATCCGGTGATGGTATGGGTTGTTGAAACAGGGATACCCATTTGACCTGTAAAAAACAGGGTGAAGGCACCTGCGGTTTCTGCTGCTACACCTTCCAGTGGCGTCACCTTGGTGATCTTGGTGCCCATGGTTTTAACAATCTTCCATCCACCACTCATGGTACCCAGTCCGATGGCAAGATAACAGGAGATAGGAACCCAACCGGGTAATTGTCCAAAATCCTGAATGTTGCCATTGGCAATCAGTGCCGCTCCGATGATACCCATTACTTTTTGGGCATCATTGCCACCATGGCCGATGCTGAAGGCAGCTGAGCTGAAAAGCTGCAACTTTTTGAACATTTCAGAGATAGAGTAGGCGGTGGGGGTCTTGATCTTTTCTACATAAACATAGATGATCATGAACAACAGGGAAGTGAAGACGATTCCCCATACGATCACATGGTTTTCTGATTTCTGGATATCGTTGGAGAAGGACTTCTTGATATCAAATTTTTCCAGCTTTCCCTTCACTTTGTCTGTGAATTTTGGGTCGATGGGATAGATGGCATTCATGGCGCGGATGGCACTGTCTGCGTCGATCTCTTTTTTCAGAAACAATTTGACTGGCTCCTTGTATTTTTCCGTTTCTACTTTGGCTACATCAAACTCCTTCTTCTTGTCAGCATTTTCTGCCGCAAGCGCTTCAAGAACCAGGTAGTTGTTTGCATTTCTGGCATCATCTTTCAATTTGCTGATCTCAATCTCATTCAGAAAGCCTTGCTCATAGGCATATGATGAGATAGAGTCTGCACCGATCTTGTCAAAGTCTGCCACCACAGGAGCTAATTTGCCATAAACTTCTTTGGCTTTGTTCAGCTTTTTTTCAGCGGTAGCGAATTCTTCTTTTGCTTTTTCATTGTTAGGATTGGCTTGCAAGGCAGTTTCTGCTTTTGCAAAATCTGCTTTGTACTTATCCAGTTTGATGAATTTTTGCATGCCCTCGTCCATTTTGTTTGCCTCGAAACGATCAAACATCAAAACGGTGAGTCCTGTTGCAAACACAATGATGGCCAATCTTAGCCACATTCTTTGCGCTATGGTGACGAGGGTAATGAAAATGGAGATCGCCATGCCGATCAATGGGGCAAAGAAAATAAAGAGTACCGTCTTGACAATGGTATCACTTTCTACGATTGTTTCCCATGAAACATTCCCGCCCTGATCAATGAAGGCATGCGCAATGGCCGCTCCTGCAAATCCTCCGATCAATGTATGAGAGGAGGAAGACGGAATGCCAAACCACCATGTCAGTAAATTCCAAAAGATGGCTGCGATCAAGCCAGCGAGGATCACATGCAAGGTGATGAATTCCTTGTTGACGGTCTTGCTGATGGTATTCGCTACGGCATGATCCTGGAAAATCCAGTAAGCTACAAAGTTGAAAAAAGCAGCCCAAACCACTGCCTGAAACGGTGTCAATACTTTTGTGGAAACAACGGTGGCTATTGAGTTGGCTGCATCATGAAATCCATTGATATAGTCAAATATCAGCGCCAGTGCTACTATGATGATCAATAATGTCATGGAAATGGATTGAGACGCAGAAGTTACGCGTACTTGATGATGATGGATTCGATCACATTGGCTGCATCCTCACATTTATCGGTTGCAATTTCCAGCACCTGATAGATCTCTCTCTTTTTGATAACCTCCTTGAAGTCATTCTCCTGGTTGAACAACGTATCAATGCTCATGTCAAATACATCGTCAGCTTGGTTTTCAATGCTGTTGATTTTGACAATTGCCTCTGTCATCTCTCTGAGATTCTTCATGTCTCTCAAACCGTGCACAGCTTTCTTTATTTCAACACTGCCCTGAAGGATCAATTCTGCCAGTTTGTGTATCCCCATATCATTGGGATTGATCTTGTAAAAGTTGATCTTTTTTGCAGATGAATAGATATAGTCTGCTATGTCATCCAAGGCAGCGGCCAAATAATGGATATCCTCTCTGTCGAGCGGAGTGATGAAATTTCTACCCAACTCTGTAAAAACGTTGTGCGTGAAATCGTCGTTCTTGTGTTCCAGGTTTTCGATGATGGCGGATAATTCTGCTCTTTTGTTCTCATCAGATTCGTTCACCAACTCCTGTAATACTTTGGCCATTTTATTCACGACATCTGCCATGTTTTCAAAAAGTGTGAAAAAGATTCTGTCTTTTGGGAGGAAAAATTTGAAAATGGAATTGCCGGCCATGATCTTCTATTTTGTTTTATAAGCGTTAATGCGGCACAAATTAAACAATCTTTGTTTGTTCAGGACGACAGCAAGGTAGGTCGTTCATTACCAAATTGTTAACGATGGTCAGAGGCTGTGGAAAAGCTATTTTTTATACACAAACCTGAGGGCCTGCTGGGCCTGATTGGATCGGATCAGGATGGTGTATAAACCAGGCCGGATACCCGTCTTCTGCAGATCGGAAGAAGAGACCGCTATTTCCCTTTTCCCTGCCGCCAGGATCCCCTTGTATAGTTCACCCATTGATTTGCCTTCAGTGTTCAATAGCTCAATTTTCACCCATCCCGATTGTGCCAGCTGAAAGGCTACTTTCATATCCGAATTGACGGGATTGGGTATGACCCTGGCTTCTTTGTCCAGTGATGGAAGTACGGGTCCACTGATGGAGGTGATCAGGGTATTGCTCAGGTCTTTGTTGAAGAAAACATGGAATTCACCGGGTTGAAGGGTGATGGAACTGCTGCCTCCGGTTACATTCAGGGATGATTTGTTGAAGTAGTTGTACCAGGTGCCGTTAACGGGAAAACTCACTGAAGTTGTTTTGGCACTGATGTCGAAGTTTCCGACTACCACCACTTTCAATGCATCATCATTGACCTGGATCGATTTAACCGTACTGGAAAGATCCAGGGTATAATTGGATCCGGTGAAAGTGCTCAAATAAGCGGCAGTTGTTCTCACGCGCAACAAATTGGCATAAACATCAAATACCCCTCTTTTGAACACATCGTTGTAAAAATGCCAGACAGGGTTCTTGTTGTCCAATCGGCAATTGTTGTTGACCGTACCATTGGTACAGGTATTGATCGAGTAGGGGAAGCCTAACTCCCCAAATTGCCAAAGCATTTTGGGGCCTGGGATCATGGCCCAAAAGGCTGCTGCCATTCCCATTCGTTTCAATGCATTGATTGAATCTCTCGTTGAATAGGACACCGACTGATTGCCAAACTGTAGGTTCTTGTACATCAGTCGCTCTTCATCATGGCTCTCCATGTACCCTACCAGGTGTTGTTTGTCCCAACCCCTCCTTTGTGCACTTACACCACCAAAATCACTGTCTTGGGCATAACCCATTGTTGCCTGGTTGAAATTAAAATTGGCATTGCCCCAGAGCAACATCCCATGGTTTGACAATTCTTTTTCTTCAGTATTATCCGCAAAATGTTCCAGTATGCAATAACTGCCTGGTAAAACAACTTGCATGCTGTCATAGATCCTTTTCCAAATGGTGACCCTGCTGGCATCATAGTTGCCCCAGGCACCTACATTCGTTGGATTGTTGGTTTGGGTAAAGCCTTTGGAGAGATCCCACCGGAATCCATCGATCTTGTAGTTCGTTAACCAGTGCCTCACCACTCTTGAAACAAGGGTTTTGGTTGCTTCGGATTCATGGTTGAAGTCGTAGCCTACATTGAAAGGGTGTTTGGCATCCGGATTCAGCCAGGGATTGTTTGTCGATGGTTTGCCGTTGACCCCATCCCAATACAGGAGGGCAAGTGGTGATGAACCAAAGACATGGTTCATCACCATGTCCATGATCACTGCTATCCCTTGCTGGTGACAAGCATCTACGAATTCCCTGATGGCTGTTTCTGTGCCGTAGAATTTATCCGGTGCAAAGAAAAAATTGGGATTGTAGCCCCAGCTGAGATTGCCCTCAAATTCAGAGAAGGGCATGAGCTGGATGGCATTCACCCCCAGTCTTTTGAAATATCCCAGTGTGTCTTTCAATGTCTGGAAATTTCTATTGGCAAGGAAATCGCGGAGTAATACCTCATAGATAACGAGGTTTCTTTTATCGGGTCTTGTGAAATTGGCGACTTTCCAATTATAAACAGCTCGGCCCGGTTGCAGCACACTCACAATCCCGGAAGTTTTACCGGTTGGATAACTTTTCAAATTGGGATAAGTGGTTGCCGGAATATCCTTGTCGTTATTGGGGTCCAATACCTTTTCCGTATTATAGTCCGCTACTTTCAGTGAACCATCGATCAGGTATTGATAGGCATATTCAGTTCCTGGAACAAGCTTGCCAATGCGGATCCAGAAATAATTGCCGTCCGGCGTTTTGTTCATTTGTCCCGCTTCATTCTCCTGCCAGTTGTTGAAGTCGCCGATCACAGCGATGCGACTTTTACCGGGGGCATACAATACGAGGTAGGCTGCGGTGTCTCCCGGCAAATACGTGATGCCTTCACCAATGCCTGTTGGAACCGCTGCAATGCTGGCTGGACCGGGCATGAAAAATTGTACACTGTCTTTTACCACATTCGTTGGTCCAAAGCTAGCTTCCACCAGAAACTTTTGTTGCCCCCCCGTATTCAACGTTGTATTGGCACTGATGCTGCTGGACATTGTATTGGAGCCGATAACCTGTCCGTTGTAAAGAATACGCAGGTCTGCATTTCCATTGGCTGTTGCACTGATGGTGATATTGTCGCC
>RFVQ01000125.1 GCA_009922495.1 Chitinophagia bacterium | reverse complement strand
CGGGTGCAGACACGGCCGGCATTCCCGCCTTCAGTTCACGGAGGAATTGGAAAAACGGAAAAACCCAATGTGGTTCAATGGGGAACCAATAATTGGGGGTTTGGATGAAATAATATTTTGCCACACGCGTGGCTTCGTTTGCCATTTTTTGTTGGTTCTCGAAGCTAAAGAGGTGTTCGATTACTGAGTTGGAAAAAGCCAGGTCAAAGCTTTTGTCTGCAAACCTGCTCAGGTCGCGTGCATCGCCGGAGATGCTCTTGATGTGTTTCTGTTCTGTTTCCGTTGCCTCAAGGTTGAGCAGCGTTATCTCAACATCACCTTCCTGAAGCCCGGCATCTTGCCAAAACTTTTCAGTACCACCAATGTCCAATATCCGCACCGGCTTGGCAAGGGGAGCAATCCATTCCTTTAACAGGTTGATTCTCCTGTTTCGGAAAGAACTGGCCAAAGAACTCGGGTTTTGGTTATCGGCTATTTTAGAGAAGAGCATTTGGGGTTCAGGGTTTTTCTTTCAATTCATAATCTTGGATGTGATTAAGGGTTATTATGTCCAATCACAATCTTGCATCCGCGTTGGGAACGATTCCTTTGAGATCAAACAATACACCTTTGTCTTCCACTTTAAACAATGAGTTGAAATCAATCTCAAGGTAGGCATCATGAGGAACACAAACCAAGATTCCGTCATAATATTTTTGGGGGATAGTGTCAGCAAGGTTGATTGAAAATTCCTTGGCTACTTGATCTGGATCCGCCCATGGATCATGGATGTCAACTTCAATACCTGCCTCTTCCAGTGCTGTTTTGATGGAGGGGATCTTGCTGTTTCTGACATCAGGACAATTCTCTTTGAACGTGATCCCCAGAATAAGAACTCGACTGCCATTTGCAGTGGTTCCTTTTTGCTGCATCAGGCGTATCAGTTTTTCAGCAACGAAACCAGGCATGGATTCATTGACCGCCCTACCCGAAAGGATCACTTTGGGAACATAGCCAGAGCGTTCAGCCTTGTATGCCAGGTAGAAGGGGTCTACTGAAATACAATGCCCGCCGACGAGCCCGGGTTTAAAGGGAAGAAAGTTCCATTTGGTGGATGCTGCTTCCAATACATGTTTTGTATCAATTCCCATTCGGTCAAAAATCAAGGCCAATTCATTGACAAAGGAAATATTCACGTCCCTTTGTGCATTTTCAATGGCTTTGGAAGCTTCTGCCACCTTGATGGAGGGCGCCATATGGGTACCGGCTTCAATGATGCTTGCATACAACTGATCAACGATTTGGGCAATTTGAGGGGTTGATCCGCTGGTTACTTTTTTGATTTTGGTAAGGGTGTTGATCTTGTCTCCCGGATTGATGCGTTCAGGGGAGTACCCACAATAAAAATCTTTGTTATAGGTTAAGCCACTTATTTTTTCCAGCACAGGTACGCAATCCTCTTCCGTACAACCGGGGTAGGTGGTGGATTCATAAACAACGATATCCTCTTTTTTCAAATACTTCCCAATGGTTTCCGTTGCAGCAAGGAGTGGTTGAAGATTGGGTGCATTGAATGCATCAATAGGAGTAGGGACTGTCACAATAAAAAAATTGCATTCGGACAATTCCTGCTCATCATGTGTAAAGGATAATCCGTTTTTGACGGCTTCTTGGAGTTCCGCTGGTGAAGTCTCATTGGTGCGATCCAAGCCTGCAGAAAGGTCTGCAATCCTATCAGGGTTGATGTCGAACCCAATCACGGGATATTTTGTAGAAAAAGCGACGGCCAAGGGGAGGCCAACATAACCCAAGCCAATGATGGCAATTTTTTCTTGTTTCATTTTGTGGGCCCAGGTTTGGTTGGTTATTTGGAGTTGGGCTGTTAATCGGGCAAAGGAGCTATAGCCTCGCCTTTATCATCCCAATAACGTCTTTCTCAATCATCTTTTGGGTGATATTGATCATGTTCATGAATGCTTTTGCTCCTGAGATGCCATGACCAATGATGACCGGCTTGTTAACGCCCAGCACGGGAACACCCCCATATTGTTCAAACTCGAACATGTTGAAGAATTCATCATTGATCTTCCTGCGTTGGGTGAGATCGTGGATGCTTTCAGCCAGCTTCAGGATCACATTGCCGGTGAATCCTTCGCAAACCATCACATCGGCCTTGTCCAGAAAGACATCTCTTCCTTCAATATTTCCGATAAAGTTGATCCCTTTTGTTTCTTTGAGCAGGGGATAGGCGGCTTGTGCCAACAGGTTCCCTTTTCCCTCTTCTTCTCCGATATTGATCAGACCAACCTTGGGATTGGGGATGTTCAGCACTTGTTCGGCGAAGATCGTTCCCAGCATTGCAAATTGTGCCAGGTTTTCCGGTTTGCAGTCGGCATTGATACCCGCATCCAGCAGCCAGCCCAATCTGCCATTTTCACGGGGCATGTAGGCGCCGATCGTTGGTCTTTGGATCCCTTCAATGGCTTTGATGCTAAACAGGGATCCCACCATCATGGCACCGGTGTTACCAGCGCTGATGAAAGCATCGGTCAGCCCCTTGGCCAGGTATCCAAATCCCACGGCGATGGAAGAATCTTGTTTTTCCTTCAGGGCCTTGGTGGGGTGTTCGTGCATGTCAACCACCTGGGATGTAGGCACGATCTTGATATGTTGGAGGTTGATTTGATGTTCCTCTAGCAAGGATTTGATCTGTGCTTCGTCACCGAATAGGGTCAATTGCACCTTTCCCTCATCACTTGCGCCAGGTTCCTTGTCCTTCTCCCTTTGATCCTCAGCTCTCTTTCTTTGCTCCAGGTAGAGCCCAATCCCCTTCACGGCTTCCAAGGGCGCAAAATCGCCCCCCATCATGTCAATTCCTATGTTCATGTTGTAAATGTCGGATGATCTGGGTTAAATAAAAAATTCCAATCCCGACGGGCAGGATTGGAATCAGATATGCGTTTTCCAGGGATTAGTTGATAGGAGATTTCTCCGCAACCACTTTGCCCTTGTAGATCAGTTTGCCTTCGCTGACGTGGGCGCGGTGACGAACATGGAGTTCACCGGTGGTGGAGTCCTTGCTCAGGGTCACGCTTTCAGCTTTGTAGTGCGTCCTTCTCTTTGCGCTTCTTTGCTGTGAGTGGCGGCGTTTGGGATTTGGCATTGTATTCTATTTTAGTTGTCTTTGAATTTATCCAATCCTTTCCAGATTGGGTTGTTTTTATTGTCTTCGTTGTCTTTCAGTTTTTGAAGCATTTCCAGCACTTCCTTGTTGCATTTGGGTCCGCCTATTTCTTTCTCATCACAAGCCGGGTAGGTTGGCATGCTCAGGATCACAAATTCCATCAGCCAATCTTTGATGTTGAGGTGGCTTTCGGTTCGGGAGATGAAGAAGACATCCGGGTCGTCGTTTTGTTCGTTCATCTCTTCAGGGTTGTCCACCATCTTTACCACGATTTCGAAATCATCGAAGAGGGTGGTGTTCAGTGGATTGCCACAGCGGTTGCATTGCATTTCGGTGCTGCCGCCTACTTCAAATTTCAGTTGCATGAATCCTGCGTGCTTGTCGAGCAACAGTCTCACATGCGCGTGACAGTTTTGGAAGTCGGCTGGCTTTTCAGCCTCAAAGAACTCATCCCCCAGTTCATAGTCAAATTCCGTAATGCCGGGTTTCAAACCCACAAATGCGATCTCAAAATCCCGGCGGCCTGGCATATAAACCTTTTAAGGGAGGGCAAAGGTAAGGAAATGGGGGGAAAAGAACAAATTTTGGAGGAGGACACAGTATAAGGGCCTTGTTTCTTTTTAATCTTTACGGTTTTCGCCCCATTTTAAAAGTTGGGTTTTCAATATTTTATCCAACTCACCTTCAAAAAGACCAGACTTTCTGGATTTGTCATATATGGTTAGCAAGTGCACAACTTTATCCTTAACAAATACCTGAATGATCAACCGCGCACCGCCACTTTTCCCAGACTTTTTGTCCGTTAATTCCATCCTCACCTTATAGCAACTTGCGCCTAACGAATCATTTCCCGATAGGGGATCCCCATGAAGTCTTTTTCTCAAAAGCCTCAAATCATCCGCTATGTTGGGATATCTTTTTTTGAGCTTTTTTGCTTCTGCAATGAAAAGTACGGTTGGATAGAATTTATAGCTCATTTAGAAAATCATCGAGTGATTTCTGAGCTTTTTTGCTTTTTTGATTGGCTGAAACTTCTTCCAAAGCCGACAAGATCTTTTTTGCGTATTTGGCAGCGCTGATTTTTGCTTGAGTTACTGCAGTAGGCGTCACCCTTAACTCTTTTGGAGATGAGTTTGGAATACTAACAGCTGTGTTTGCGTTTCGTGCCATAATTCTTTGTAAAGCTAAAAAAACTCTTCAGTTAAAAAAATTAATTACGCAACGAAACTAGAAGGATTGGATATATTGAAAAGGGGAGAAATAACAAAAATGAATGAGACTTTACTCTTTATTCTTGGTTGAATTTACTTGCTCCACCGCATCACATAAACCATCCCCTTGTCATAGCTCCGCATTCCCTCAGGTTGGTTGTTGAATTGCAGGAAGCGGGTATAGAACCAGGTGGTGGCTTCATCGATCGGTCCCTGGTATTTTTTGAGGAAGGCGCGGTAGGCTTTGATATCTTTTTGCGCAACAAGGGGCAGTTTGGTGAATAAGTATTTCGCCCTTGTGCTATCTTCTTGCCGGAGGGCGCCATTGGCATAGAGAAACATTTCCAGGTGTGCTGAATATAAAATCGTGCTGTCTTTTGATTCCATAGCTTTCAGGAACCCGATGAAGTTGGCATCGCTTTCCCTTGCTTCCCCTTCTTGGTGGGCTGATTCATGGGCGGCTGTGAAGGGCAGGGTAAAGGCCGGCATGTGCATATTGACCTGGGCTTCGCCGGTTAGGGGATTGAAATAGCCGCTGTATCCCATGTAGTTGCCAACCACCCCAAACAAGGAGGGTTTTACCCCATGGCTACCCTTCACTTGCAGCGCTTTGTTCAGCAATAAACTGTCAGAACCCCGATGCGGCGCATATTGGATTACTCCTGCCAGCATGCGCACGGCAAAGCTGTCAATCTCGGTGGACCTAACCGGACTCCTGTCCATTGCATATCGCTTGGGAATAGATGGACGGTCATAGTTCAGCCCCCATGCCAATTGAAAATAGATCCAGAACCAGCAGACCCCAATGGCCAGTTTCTGCAGGGCCATGAGCAAGGATTGCCATTTCTGCTCGCTTTTACTAAAAGCTTTGATGAATCGGAAAAGGGAGACGATAAGGAAGATTATCAGCAAAGAATAAAAGATATCACCTGCACTGAAAGGCAGCCATCCAAAAAGAAATTGAAATACACTGGAGACCTTCGGATAAATCCCTTGTGCGTAGATGCTTTCAACCCTTTCGCTGTCACGCGAAAAGAGGTTTAGTGCAACCAACAGCACAATCAGTAAGATCCATTTCCAATGTTTTCTAAAAGGCATGAGGCAAAAGTATTTTTATTTCCATTTCCCGGAAATGAAAATCTCCAGCTTGAAACCATTGTCAAGCTGGAGACTGTACTGGATGTTAAATTGATAAAATTGGTCTAGCTAAACTTAGGGCTTTCCTCCATTGCGGAAGATCATCCTCATGCCGCCGCCTTCGCCCTGCATAGAGCTTGCAGGCTTTATATCGAATCCTTTGGGAATCTCAAAAGTCTTGGCATCAATGTTGGCATCGGGTTGGGCTTTGAGCACGGTCATGTGGATTTTGAATCCATTGCCACGGGTCATCTCATATTCCATGGGAAAACCTTCGATCAGGTCAAGTCCGGCAATCCCACCGCCCATCATCATGCCACCGCCTCTGCCGCCACCGAATCCACCGGGATTGGCTGAGGCCTTGGTTGAGTTGGGGTCGATTTTGAATTCAGGATTGTACCAAACCACATTTTCGCTTACTTGACCACCTTGTCCAATGCTTTTGATGGTTACTTTCTTGCAAACCACACCGGAAACTTTTTTGGTTTCATCGGAATAGATCAACTCTGGCTTGTTGTCGCGGAAGGTGAGTCCCAATGCCGCCAGTGAATCCCTTCTGAGGTTCCTCATGGAATCCTGCCTGGCCCGCTGAGCCTCTGCATCTGCATCGGTGCTGAAGAACCCGGTCTTGCGGCCCATGGCCTCGATCAGGGTAGTGGTTTTCTTGTTAACACGGTCAACGATTACCACGTTGTTGCCGAAATCAGAAAGGCTTTCTGTCTTCATGAAATCAGGGGTATAGTACATGGTGGAGTTGGTTTCCATGTCCCTGGGCATGGTGAAGGACATGCCCTCGCCACCTCCGCCACCGCCGGGTCCACCTCCAGGCCCACCTGGAGTGAAGTTTTCCGGGAAGGTGATTTCGGTTTTCATTTTGATGATGGCCGACTTGACTAGCTTGGGCTGGGCCATCAGCATTCCTGAGCTGAAAAGCGCCAATACGCTGAGTATTTTTTTCATAATTTCTTCTTTCGTTATTGTTTGGATGCCAAAATTACAGTTATCCTTTCATCCTCCTGATGAAATAACGTTAAAATACACCAGTGGTTCTGTCTTTTTCACTTTTGATAAGATTTATTGGAAGTTAGGTTTGTTGAATAACTATTGATGTTATCTAATTAGCTAACTTTGAATTGTGGGTATTGGAATCTGTAAGGGAGGTTTTTTATTACGGTAATT
>RFVQ01000124.1 GCA_009922495.1 Chitinophagia bacterium | reverse complement strand
TGGCATGTGGGTGAACGCAAAGAACACTGGCCGATACAAAGAGGGTTTGACAGGTACTTCGGATTGATATCGGGTGCATCCAGTTTTTATGAGATCACCCCACAGGAAAAGGGGAAGCGTTATTATGCGCTGGACAATGAAACTTACAAGATCCCTTCGGAAGGGTATTATGCCACCGATGCCTTTACCGATCATGCCCTACAATTCCTGCAGGAGCACCGGGAGAAAAAAAATGGGGATCCTTATTTTTTGTACCTGGCCTATACAGCCCCTCATTTTCCTCTTCACGCCCTGGAACCGGAGATTGCCAAATATGAGGCCATCTACAGCAATATGAGGCCATCTACAGCAAGGGTTGGGATGCAATCAGGAAACAAAGGTTTGAGCAAATGAAAGCAATAGGATATGCAGATGAGCGCTATCTGCTATCTCCCAAAACAGCTTCATTGTCTGATTGGAAAGGCGATGAGCCCGATAAACAATGGGTGAGAAAAATGGCGGTATATGCTGCTATGACCGATCGCATGGACCAGAATATCGGAAGACTCATTGAGACACTCAAACAGAAAGGCGAATATGAGAATACGATCATTGTTTTTTTATCCGACAATGGAGCCTGTGCAGAGACGGTCAATGTGAAGCAATTGCACGATCCATCCAAAAAGATCGGAGAGAAAGGTTCTTATGCTACCATTGGTGAAGAGTGGGCCAATGCTTCCAATACCCCCTTCCGATTGTACAAACACCATACGCACGAAGGAGGCATCAATACTCCCTGTATCATCCATTGGCCTGCAAGGATCAAGGCGCAGAAAGGATTCAAGGAAGGAGTGGGACATGTGATTGATTTGATGCCGACGGCATTGGAGCTTGCGGGTGTTTCGACGGATGGACTTGCAGGCAAAAGCTTTTCTTATCTATGGCGCAACAAGGTGCAGCCAGAGCGGACCTATTGCTGGGAGCATGAAGGATGGGAACTCTATGACTTGAAAAAAGACCCGGTAGAGATGCATGACCTTGCTGCAAAATATCCCGATAAAGCAAAGTCCTTGTTGGATGAGTACATGCAGTGGGAAAAAGAAATGCAGGTGAAAGAGTTCAAAGGCAAGCCTTATGGCATGAGCAATTAATATTTTTTCATGATGAGATCTATTCTATCTGTTTTTTTCTTTTTGCTTTTCATCCAACTCATTTGGATTACGCCTACTGTTGGTTTTGCTCAACAAAATAATCGTCCGAACATCATCCTCATCTACGCGGATGACCTGGGATACGGGGATCTCAGTTGTTATGGCGCAACAAAAATCCACACACCTCATATTGATGCGTTGGCAAAAGCAGGAATCCGTTTTACCAATGCCCATAGCAGTTCTGCAACTTGTACGCCTTCGCGCTATGCGCTGATGACCGGGAGGTTTCCATGGCGACAACAAGGCACCGGTGTGTTACCGGGAGATGCTGCCATGATCATTCCGGCAAAGGACATCAATCTTGCTTCCCTATTGCAGCGAGCCGGATACAAAACAGGCATGGTTGGCAAATGGCATTTGGGTTTGGGGGATTCGGTGAGGAAAAACTGGAATGCCCAAATCCTGCCCGGTCCCAATGAAAGAGGCTTTGACTATTCTTTTATTTTTCCAGCCACCGCAGACCGGGTGCCGACTGTATTTATAGAGAATGGAAATATTGTGGGAGCGGATCCATCGGATCCCATCATGGTCGATTACCAGAAAAAGATCGGCAATGAACCAACAGGAAAAGAAAATCCTGAGTTGCTCAAGATGCGCAATTCACCCGGACACGGCCATGACAATACGATTGTCAATGGTATCGGCAGGATCGGTTTCATGACGGGAGGGAAAACAGCAAGATGGACCGATGAGGAAATGCCGCTGACTTTTTTAGAGAAGGCAAAACGGTTCATTGAAGACAACAGCCAAAAACCATTTTTTCTTTTCTATGCGCTCACCGAACCGCATGTGCCGAGGATGCCATCCACTGTGTTCAAAGGGAAAAGTGGACTCGGTTTCAGGGGGGATGCAATCCTGCAGATTGATTGGACAGTGGGGCAGATCATGAAACAATTGAAAACATCGGGATTGGACAAGAATACCATGATCATCATCACCAGCGACAATGGTCCTGTTTTGGATGATGGGTATGAAGATGGTGCTGTAACGCAGCTAAAGGGTCATACTCCATGGGGTCCGCTTCGCGGAGGGAAATACAGCGCGTTCGAAGCAGGCACGCGGGTTCCCATGATTCTTCGCTGGCCTGGTAAAATTGCAGCCGGAAAAGTATCGGATGCCATGGTATCGCAAGTGGATATGCTGGCCAGCATGGCCTCGCTTGTTGGTATTCCCCTGACAAAAGAAGATAGCAAGAACAGCGAAAACCAGCTCAAGGCCTGGTTGGGACAAGTTCCAAAAGGAAAGGAATGGATGATCAAGCAGGGATCGAGAACCCTGTCGATCACAAAAGGTTCCTGGAAATACATTGAACCCTCCAACGGTCCTGCGATAGCATCCTTACCAACACAGAATTGGGCAATGACATCCGCCCACAGTTGTACAACCTCAAGGACGATATTGGCGAAAGAAAGAACCTCGCTGATCAGTTTCCTGCATTGGTCAATGAGTTATCGGAATTGCTGAAGAAAAGCAGGCAGTAATTTTTAGTATCTGTTCAAAAGAATTTCCTGACGGATCCATTCAACATTCGTGATTCACTGTTGTTATTTGAACATGAATGCTATGTCGGTGCTGGATATTGACAGGGTCATTGAAATGGCCTGGGAGGACAGAACCCCTTTCGAAGCGATCCTAATTCAGTTCGGTCTTTCCGAATCGCAGGTGATTGAATTGATGCGCAACAACCTAAAACGCAGCAGTTTTAATCTCTGGAGAAAGAGGGTGAACAGTGGTGTGAGCCAGAAACACCTGAAGAAAAGAAATCCTGCAATCGATCGGTTCAAGTGCGACCGCCAGCGTCAGATCTCTTCCAATAAAATCAGCAAAAGGTGATGAATTACGAACAGCTCTTGCAAAAGCTGGACGCATTCGATCCGCTTGCCTATGCCCGTACCCGGAATTTTACCGATGGGGCTGTTACGGAACTTTCGCCCTATATCTCTCGGGGTTTTATTGACACCAAAACAATTTTGGAACAGCTTGTAAAGCGAGGATTCAAGTACTACCAATTGGAAAAATTCATCCAGCAGATGGCCTGGAGGGAATATTTTCAAAGAGTGTGGCAGCAGGAAAGAGATCAAATTGACAAAGATCTGAAGCATGATCAGGGTGCCCGCTCAAACAAGGGAATGCCATTGGCGCTTGCAGAAGCCAGGACAGGAGTCAATGCAATCGATCAGGGGATTGAAAAATTGTTGTCAACCGGCATGATGCACAACCACATGCGGATGTATGTGGCTTTTCTAGCGGCCAATCTTGCCGGCTTTCATTGGCATGATCCTGCAAAATGGATGTATTATCACCTGCTGGATGGTGATTGGGCCTCCAATGCCCTTTCCTGGCAATGGGTTGCCGGCACCTTCTCCCATAAAAAGTACATCGCCAACCAGGACAACATCAATCATTATACACGGTCGGTTCAAAAAGGCGGTTATCTGGATCATGATTATGATACGATAGCCATTGCCTCTGCCCCGGAAGTTTTGTTAGCCTCCTTTGAGACTGAATTGAAAACAACATTACCGGAAACTACAATACCTGTAATCGATGCTAGTCTTCCTGTGTTAATTTATAATTATTACAATCTTTCACCCTCCTGGCGTGTGGACGAAAAAGCCAACCGGATCTTGTTGTTGGAACCTGAAGTATTTGAACAATATCCGGTTTCAAAGCAATGCATCAGCTTCATGCTGGAGCTGTCGAAAAACATACCGAGCATACAGGTATACACGGGCAGTTTCAACTCTTTGCAAAAAATTATTGGTCCCGCTTCACTGATCTATCGCGAACACCCACTGAACCAACATTATAGGGGCACAATGGATGAACGCAGTTGGCTGCTTGCCGAACCTTCAACAGCAACGGGTTCGTTTTTCTCTTTCTGGAAGAAATTTGAAAAGCGACTGATCAGGGAATATTTTCACTGATCATCGCACTTACTGGTCGTATCCTCCCTTTCTTTTTGACTTCACTTGTGCGGGCCAGTTACGGGGTCCTTGTCCGTTTCCGGATATCACTGCTTTTTCATTGGAGCTGCGTTCAGGATCGTTGGCTGCCATGTAAGCCAGGATGGCGGTAACAATCGCATTGTTGCGCAAATCATCAAAAACGATCTTGTCGTAGGTGTCACGGTTGGTATGCCAGGTATAATTGAAATAAGACCAGTTGAGCGCTCCGAGTGAAAAAGCGGGTGCACCAACTGCTACGAAAGAGGCATGGTCTGATCCGCCACCACCGGGTGCACCCGGGAAAACAGTCTTAATTGAATCCTTGTATTCACCAGGGATGGCTGTCATCCAGCGACCCAGGTACTCTTTTGCTTTGGCATATCCGGACCCTGACATGTTCACGATCCTTCCCGTTCCATTATCCTGGTTGAACAAAGCTTGTAGATTGCTTACGATCTCGGGATGGTCTTCCACAAAAGCCCTCGATCCGTTCAGTCCCTGTTCTTCACTGCCCCAATGTCCCACGAGTATGGTGCGTTTGGGATTGGGATACACTTTTTTGAGAATGCGCATGGCTTCCATCATCACCATGGTGCCGGTTCCGTTGTCTGTTGCACCGGTTGCACCATCCCATGAATCAAAGTGGGCGGAAAGCATCACATATTCATTGGGTTTTTCGGATCCTTTGATTTCCCCAATGGTATTGAAGGTGGGTACTTCTCCGAGCTCTTTGGATTTTGTCAATACACTGATGACCGGTGCTTTGCCGGATTCTGTAAGTCGATATATGAGACCATAGTCTTCCAGCATCACATCAATCGTCGGAATCTTTTTGGTATAGGCATCGAAGATCTTGTTCACGCCAAAGCCCTGGCTCCAGTTGCTGCCGACGATACCGGCTGCTCCTGCTTTTTCCAAAGCGGCTGCCAGCTGCCGGCTGTTGAGCCCCGTTTTGCTGATGCGCTTCCTCCATGCATCTGTGGCTTCTTTTCTTTCCTGCTGCATTTTATCGAAGGAAGCTTTGGTAGCGAATTCTTTCCAGTTGTAATCAGGACGACCTGTTGGCTGGGGCATGGCGATCAGCACAAACTTTCCTTTTACGTTTGGCAGCCATTGTTGAAAGGCAGCAGAGTCAGTCAAGTCAGGTATAATGATCGTTTCACCTTTCACGGCTTTTTTGGTAGCGGGAGAGAAAGACAATTGGGTGGCTTCAAGGCTTTTGGTCCAGGGGCTGATCATGTCTACATGTGTAATACCGCGGTCCCATCCCCTCCAGGTTCCATAAATCTCTCTTCTTGCAGGGATTCCATATTGCTGGTATTGTGCAATCGCCCAATCACTTGCCTGCACCATTTTACTCGAACCCACCAGTCGCGGCCCCACTCCATCCATCAGTTCATGGCTCATGCGTTTGAGTTGGGAATTTTCGTTGGCCTCTTTGATGATGGCAGCCACAATAGGATCCTGTTGTGCAAAAACGGATGCAATAGGGATAGCGGCGATGAGGATAAAAGCGGTGAAACATTGTTGTAATCGCATGAGCTTTGATTTTGAACTAAAGTAGTGAAAATGGCGCAAAGGAGTTGCAGTGCAAACAAGATTACATCCCCTCAATCCAACTGAAATGCTGCTGGATCAATTTGAGCTTGTTTTTTTCGAGTTCGGCAATGAATGTTTTTGCAACAGGAGAAAGTTTTTTGCTTTTGAGCCACACGAGGTTCCAGGTTGTTTTGAGTGGGAGACCTTTTACAGGAATGATCTTGAGTTGCTTGTTCTGCAGTTCATTTCTGATCCCAATCATTGGCATGATGGAATATCCTATTCCTGCCATCACTGCTTGCTTTACCGCTTCATTGCTGGTCAGTTCAATTTTTTTTCTGACACTGATGCGGCTTTTTTCTATGAAACGCTCCATGGTCATCCTTGTCGCAGATCCTTCTTCCCGATAAATCAGGGGAAGTGTTTCCAGCAGTGATTTGTTTATGGTTTCCTTTCCATAAGGGGATTTTCCATTGCCAACAAGATAAAGGGCATTGGGCATGAGTTCAATCCTGTTTACTTTCAGGTCTGATGGGATAATGGATACAAGTGCAAAATCTGTTTCATTTTTTTCCAGACTTTCGATCACCTTGGATTTATTGGAAACATCAAGTCTTAATTCAACACCCTCATTGTTTTTCAAAAAATCAGACAGAAAATAGGGAATGACATATTTGCCTGTTGATACTGCACTGATTTTCAAAATACCTGTCAACGCTCCCTTGAACTTCATCAGCCGGTAATCGATCTCATTTACTTCATTCAAAATATTTTCTGCACTGATGGCTATCTCCTTTCCAAAGTCAGTGATAAAAATTCTTTTGTTGATCACCTCAAACAGCGGCACTTCAAACTGGTTCTGAAAGTTCTTTAACTGTATGGAAACGGCGGGTTGTGTGAGATGCATGATTTCAGCAGTCTTGGTTACACTTTTCGTCTCAACTATTTTCAGGAAGATGGCCAGTTGGTGTAGGGAGTAATTCATAAAAATTATTTATAACTGTGTATACAAATATAAATGTAATTATATGCAT
>RFVQ01000123.1 GCA_009922495.1 Chitinophagia bacterium | reverse complement strand
TCCAATAGATTGGCCTGAACGGTACTGAGTGTTCTATTGACCATCTTGGTACGGTTCAGGAACACATCCACCTCCACCCCTTCCGGAAGGGTTTTCCTGATCTGTTCCATTCTCTTTTCAATGTTGGCGATTACTTGGGATGCATTCTCACCCTTTAACATCAACACTACCGCACCGGACACTTCTCCATGGTCTTTGAAGGTGAGGGCTCCATAACGGATGGGGCTTCCGATTCTTACCATTGCCACATCCCGAACATATACGGGGGTCCCATTGGCAGATTGGGCAACATAAATATTACCGATATCCTGCAAAGAGCCGGCCAATCCTTCTGTCCGCACAAATAACAAGGCCGGTCCCTTTTCTATGTAGGCAGCCCCAGAATTCTGGTTGTTCTTTTCAAGCGCTGAAAATACTTGTGCCAGTGTTACGCCAATGCCCCGCATTTTTACGGGATCGATGGCTACTTCATATTGCTTCAGTTTACCCCCAAAGCTGCTGACATCGGCTACGCCTGGTGTTCCCAGCAATTGCCTTCTGATGATCCAATCCTGGATGGTCCTCAACTCGGTCAAGTCGTACTTATTTTCATACCCTTTCTTGGGTCTTACGATATACTGGTAAATTTCACCCAATCCGGTTGTGACCGGAGCCAGTTCCGGGCTACCGGCATCCTGCGGTATTTCATCCTTTACCATGACCATCCGCTCCGCTACTTGTTGCCGGCACCAGTAAATATCTTTGTCATCGTCAAAGACAATGGTGACAACAGATAATCCAAATCTTGAAATGGATCTTATCTCTTTGATTCCCGGAATGTTGGAGGATGCCTGCTCGATGGGGAAAGTGATCAGTCGCTCTACTTCCAACGAACCCAGTGTCGGGGAAACGGTGATGACCTGAACCTGATTGGAGGTGATATCAGGCAATGCATCAACCGGTAGCTTGAAGAGTTCTATTACTCCCCAGATGATCCAGGCGAGTGTAAATAATCCTATGATGAGCTTGTTCCTTACGGAAAAGCGAATAATTGCATTTAACATTTAGTCTGATTTTAAATGAAGAATTAAAAAATCAGACAGGCTTGGGGGGTTGAAAAACAGAAAAATGATCACATTGCGGTAACATGCCCTTGCTGATAGGATTCAGGGCAGTATTGATCTCAAAAGAAAGAAAGCCAAGATTTAAACTTTCCACTGGCACATGGTATACTTGAGCAAAAGAAAAAGAAGAGTGTCTCAATGGCAACTTGGCATGCTTGATGGGGTCCGATTGCTCATGCATATTGTCAAAATAATGCGACTGAATGAACTGAGCCACCGAAAGTGATTGATCACTGTTTTTGTGCTCTATATAATGCTGATACAAATCGTCTATCTTGGACAATTCATTGAAAAAATTACCCGAGCTGATGATCTGGATCGCAACAATGAAAAACAATAGCTTTTTCACTGCATGAATATACGTTATTTGGGAGCCCAATGCTACTTACAACATTGCTTTTTCATGAAAATGCTTCGAAAAACCCTGAAAACAGCTTTGAAAATCTTGCCCATTATTTTTTTCTAGAAAGTTTATTCAGGAAAGTTTTCTCAAATGAAAGATAAGCAGCATTTCTGGCCATGCGATAGGCATTGGCTTGCAGCTGAAACCTATACCCTACATTGAGTTTGCTGCTGCTGTTGAATATGAGTTGAAATGCGGGTGCAATATCAACAAAATCATATTTGCGATCTATACCCTTCCCACCCAATACTTCACAATAGAGATTGAAATTGGTTTGCTTATAAGTCTTATACTTTTTAGGAAACAACAGATAGCCTCCAGAAACAGAATAATTGAAGGCCTGGTATCCAAATCTTCTGGGACCACCATACTTCAGGAACCTTTCTCCGTCCAAAACCTGATGGAGAGAAGCGGTTGCGGAAACAGCCAACTTGTTGACCAATTGTGTGGCAATGATACCCAATTGGGCGGCAGACTGATCCCCATCGATGGTCAGTTCATCATAATTCAGAGGATTCCGGCTGAACACTCCTTTCCAATAGAAGGAAGCGCGAAAATGCCTGTGAACTTCATCGATCGATAATAACCGGTATTTCAAATAAAGGGAAAGAGATTCGAATACCTGTCGCCGATCCGGATAAGCGATATACATGTTGCTGAATGTGATGGCAGGTCGCAACATCAAGCGCTTGTTCATACCGATTGAAGATTCCAACATATGCCGCGAGCTTACATGCTCATGAACCGCAGAAACCTCCTTCACCCACTTTCCTGCATATTTGAATGAAATCGAATTGGCAGGCACATTGGAGGCAGGATCGCTAAAAACATACAATTCCTGAGACCTTGCAGCAGCAGCGATCAAAAGAAAAAAAGAAAGTAAAACCGGTTTCATTTGATGACCCTCACTCTAAATACACTGGAATAGAAATCCTGATCTTGATCGATCAATTGAACTTTTAGCATTCCATCTGCTATTCCAGATTTTACTCCAACAAACTGATATGTGCTGCCGCTCGAAACTACTTCAACATCATTTGTCAGTGATTGTTGCCGCAGTATCATTTCTAATGTAAGCTCTGAAACAAAAAAGCCTGCATCTTCCACTTTCTTTCTCAATAGTTTAGGGTCAACATCTTTATCCCGCCTGAACTTGATCAGAAAAGCAGAAGCATCAAGGTCAGTATCCACACTATCCACAAATGACAGAGCACTAAGATTGGTGTATATCGATTTGGCACATAGGGCACAGGTAAGTCCGCTTGCTTGTAACCTTGCTCCTGTTACTTGTGCGAACAAGGGACCTTTCAGTAAAACAATGAATATAACGATGAACACGCTGGGTTTCATGGCATAAATTTAAAAATTCCGGAGTTTGTTTCTACTCCGGAATACTGATCAATGTTTGGAATTAGGCTTTGCAGCAATCTTTTCCCTTCTCACACTTCCCTTCCTTGCAGCAGGATTTATCCTTTTCGCATTTGCCGTCTTTGCAACAATCTTCTTTTGCAGGTTGCTGGGAAGCTACGGACGTTTTGGCCTTGCGGTCATACTGGCAACAGCCATGCAATTTTGAATAGACCTCATCGGGAGCAGTAAAATCCTGGGTGTCATAACCAGCAGCGGCGATAGATGCCTGTATTTTTTGAAGATCTGTTTTTTTGGAATTAAAACTTACGGTCAGCATCTTGGACTCTTCATTCCAATTGGCCTCTTTGGCACCTGCTTTGGAAGCCGCTCCTTCAATTACTTTTTTGCACATGCCGCAATTGCCCCAAACCTTTATTTCCTGAGACTTTTGGGCAAATGATGAAAAGGCAAAGAATAAACCAGCGAATATGAGTATAAATGATTTTGTTTTCATGATTTGATTTTTAAAAAATGGCGGGAAAAATAAAACAACAGATAAATATATGTTCTGTTTTAATTTCCGAGCATCAAATCCTGAAATGGCAATTCATAACATGTATGGGAGGGCCAGCATCTATGGGCTTGTGATGCAACGCATCCACCATGCCATTGGGAACCCTGAAAAAATGTATGGGGATGCATAGAGCTGTTGAAACCGGAACCAACTTTAAGAAACCAAATTCAACCAAAGATGATTTGGCTGCAGGCGCATCCAACTTGATTACCTGGGTTTCATCGTGACAACATCCTTTTTTGTCAACCATCCCGCAATTGCTGCACTTGGACTGTTTATCCCCCGAAAAGCCAACACCGGAATAATCCCCCATACAAAAATGCACACTCAATGCAGTACCACTGCTGGCTGCAGTATGGACCATGAGCAGGCATATGATGAGGAACTTTTTCACCTTGCAAAATTACAATGCCCTCGGTGAAAAAGCAATGTTAATTTTAATGGCTATCCTGAAACTACTAATTCACAAAATTCCAGAAGATCCCCAGCCTGAAGACCATTTCCGGATTGGGATAAAGGGATGCAGCCAGGTTGTTCTGCTTGAAACCAAAACCATAACGAGTAGTGGCCGTATTGAGGTTTTCAAGCCTCAGGAAAGAGGTGAAAGTCCTGATCCTAAAATGCATGAATGCAGTAACATCTAGCCATTGGCTTTGAAGGGACTGAAATAACGAATATCCAATCCGGTTGAAAGAACAAGGTTACGGAATGGCTTGCCCTCATACGCCAACCTATTCCTCGTATACAACCAGGGAAGCTGGATGGGGGCATTCCCCGCAACGGACTGGATATAAAGATCCAGGTACCAATGCCATTTTTTCCCCAGCAAGGTTTCCCTGCTAATGCCTGCCCTTAAGAAATTGAACAAAGGCTTGTATTGTGCTGCCGTTCGGTAATCACTGAAATAGGTATAATTGGACTGAAGGAAATAATCAGCAGACAATTTAACCTTCATCTTGTTCAAGAACAAAGAACCACTGATGGCTGTCACGTTCTCATTGTTGGCATTGGTCAATGTAACCACCGGGAAAGCTGTTTTTTCAGTAAAAATCCTGGAAGGCGATCGGTTGATGTTTTGAAAACCCAGCTCCAAAAAACCAAGCTTATCGCCCAATGATCTTTGCAGTTTGGCCTGCACGATATAGTTCCCCGCATCCCTACCTGCAGCGTAGAAAGCGCCATACAGCAGCATGTCCCACTTCTTGTTCCGGGTGAGATTCCTGTATTCTCCATGGGCCACTACATTCACGAAGGCGTCCCTGACTGAGTCCGGGGAGGATCGGTAATGTGCCAAACTAACACCTGCCTTGAAAAACTGTAAAAGATTCTTGGCGTCCGGATATTGTATCACTGAAAAATCATTGGTCAGGTTTTTCCAACCACTGTTGAGATCAACAGTATCCGGAAGGGAATTGTATCCATAGTTTTTCTTGTAGAAATCAGCGGAACTGGCCGACTGGACATCAAAAAATTTAAAGGCATAGGAATCAGACTGTACTGTGTGTTCCAGTCTCAAACGGGGCAAAAAATACCGGATCACACTGGAATCCGTCACTACTGAATCTTTTTTTCCAAAATCGTATTGCTGCCTGAACAAAAGATGCCGATCAACATAGCGGTTGCCTGTTGACAACTTTACATTGAAGAAATTCCTGGAAGAAAAAGCTGTTGATGCCAAATTCGTAGGAATATTGAATCGGTCGTCATATGCTGGATTGGGATTCACCAGATAAGATTCATCTTCTATCCCCCCGTTCTCAGAAGACTGCAACGCATTGGACAACACAATCAGATAAGCATGATATCTCCTGTCCTTAGAGTTATAATCAGAATTGAAACGGATATTGTTGTGATTGGTATTCTGTGAATTGAAAGTACCGGGTGCATTGACCAATCGGTAATTGATCACAAAATTCCAATCCGGTGTAGCATTCTGCGTATGCAGAATACTGATCTGCTGTTCTGCCTTGCTTCCTACCAGGTATCCCAATTCCGTAAAGGGCTTGGTCGTATTCATGAAACGGGTATCGGCTAGGGTATAAGCAAAAGGATCAAAGGCATGAAAGCCGGGATCCCAACCGGGACCCCTCAAGGGTGAATACAGGGCAGAATAAGAAGCATTGCCATTGTGCCCGATCTGAATCAAATCGGGTTTCAGGGGCACTCTCCTGAAAAAATCATTCAGCGAAGAATCCAACCCACCATACCGTGCTGTATCCAGGTAACGGAATTGAACATTCACCGAATCAGCCGCAAAATTTCTCTTCTCAAAAGAGAGCGAATCACTGCCTCCCCTGCCGCCACCTGAACCCATGCCTCCCATCCGTGAACCCATTCCCTGCATACCCCGCATCATCCCCCGCATCTGGGCAGAAGAAGAATATACCAACAAGATGGCAGGAATGAAAAATATGAGAAACTTCCGTAGCATCAAGTAGCGAGGATCAGTTGCTTGAAAATAGCAGAGAGTTTGGGAGCCGCGGCATTTGCCGCATCCAACACCTCCTGGTGGGTAATGATGTTCTCTTCTTCCCGAATCCCCAAATCGGTGATCACACTCATCGCAAAAACCTTCATCCCGCAATGAACAGCTGCGATCACTTCCTGAACGGTACTCATGCCCACTGCATCGGCACCCAGTATATGGATCATTTTGTATTCAGCCCGGGTTTCAAAAGTGGGGCCGGTAACGCCAAAGTAAACACCCTGCTTGATAGCATACCCTTCCTTTTCTGCAATGGCAAAGGCTTGCTGAATAAATGGCTTGAAATAAGGCTCGCTCATGTCCGGGAAACGAGGGCCCAACTCATCCAGGTTTTTACCCAGCAAGGGATTGACAATGGAAAGACTGATATGATCCTTGATGACCATCAGATCGCCCACTTTGAAATCTGGGTTCACTCCACCAGCCGCATTGGAAACAAAAAGATGTTGAATGCCCAGCAAATGCAGCACCCGAATGGGAAACACCACTTCCGTGGGTCCATATCCTTCATAAAAATGAAAACGGCCAGACATCACCAGGACCGCCTTATCGGATAACTTTCCAATGAGAAGATGTCCTCCATGTCCCTCTACAGTAGACACAGGAAAATGAGGTATATCGCTATAGGGAATGGATAATTCTACCACAATCTCCTCTGAAAAACTCCCTAAACCGCTACCCAAAATGACCGCAGCATCAATCTTTCCAGTATACAGTGACCTGATATAAGCCACTGCCTCATGGATCTTGCCCAATTCATGCATCATAAAAAATTTGGACAAAGATACTATGTTATGGGGCTAAACTAATAATCAGAATAGGGCCTGGCCTTGAGAAACAAGGTTACATTCTTGCTCACGGTCT
>RFVQ01000122.1 GCA_009922495.1 Chitinophagia bacterium | reverse complement strand
TCTTGTATGAATCTCCCGTGCGATTGGTGAAGACCCTGCATCAACTGATGGAATACTTTGGCGAGGAGCGCCCCTGTTCAGTTTCCAGGGAGCTCACCAAAAAATTCGAAGAGACCTTTCGCGGAACTTTAAGGGAAGTGCATGATCATTTTGCCGCAAAAGCTGTTAAAGGAGAGATCGTTATTGTGATCGGAGGCGTTGAGAAATAAAACTGCCTTTGCATCTTTCACATCAGCACTCATTAAAACATTGGAAGCATTCTCCATCATATCATCGTGGCTTGACAAAAAAGGATGGAAACCTTTTGCCTTTCAGGAAGAAACCTGGCAACATATCCTCAACGATAAAAGCGGATTGGTCAATGCCCCCACCGGTTGCGGAAAGACCTATTCAGTCTTTGTGGGAGCATTGATCAAATTCATCCATGAACATCCGGGCGACTGGCAAAGCAGGCAGAACAATGGATTGCGATTGCTTTGGATCACCCCGCTGCGCGCCTTGGCCAAAGACATTGGTCGGGCCATGGAAGAAGCCCTTTCTGAATTGAACATGCCATGGAAAGTGGGTATTCGCAACGGAGATACTTCAACCACAGAGCGGCAAAAACAAAAAAGAAAACTTCCGGAGATCCTCATCATCACACCGGAAAGCCTGCACATCCTTTTGTCTGGAAAGGAGCATGAAAAATATTTTGAGTCGCTGGACATTGTAGCAGTTGATGAGTGGCATGAGTTGATGGGATCGAAAAGAGGGGTTCAAACCGAACTGGCCATCAGCAGGATCCTCCATGCCAATAAAAAAAGAAAGCCACAGGTATGGGGCATATCCGCCACCATTGGCAACCTGGAAGAAGCCAGGGATGTCTTGCTTTCCCCCGTTTTGTTGTCAACCGATACCCAAGAACCCATCACCGTTGTTGCCAGAATTGAAAAAAACATTGAAGTCCTTCCCGTCTTTCCCGATGAGGTAGAACACTATCCTTGGGCGGGGCACCTAGGCATCAAACTGGCACATGCGGTATTGCCCATTCTAGAACAAAGCCGATCCACCCTCATCTTCATCAATACCCGTGGCATGAGCGAGATGTGGTACCAAACTTTATTGGACCTCTCGCCGGAACTGGCAGGAACAATTGCATTGCATCATGGCAGCATCGACAGAGAACTGCGCATCTGGGTGGAAGAGGCTTTGCATGAAGGCAAACTCAAAGCGGTGGTCTGTACAGCCAGTCTCGACTTGGGCGTTGATTTTAGGCCCGTTGAAACCGTGATCCAGGTGGGCTCTCCCAAGGGAGTGGCGCGCTTCTTGCAAAGAGCAGGCCGGAGCGGACATGCTCCCGGCGAGACCAGTCGTATTTATTTTTTACCCACCCACTCGCTGGAGCTCATGGAAGCGGCTGCCTTGCAGGATGCATTGGGAGATAGAAAAGTAGAAAGCAAACCTCCTCTTCTGCTTTGTTTCGATGTATTGATCCAATATCTCTGCACCTTGGCAGCAGGCGATGGTTTTGATGCTCAGAAAACAAAAGAAGAAGTGGCATCCACTTTTTGTTTCAGGGAAATGAATGATGAGGAATGGAATGAGGTACTGCAATTCATCACCACAGGAGGCAATGCCCTTCAGCAATACGACGAGTACCAGAAGATCGAGCAGGAAGAAGATGGAAGATACAGGATGCAGGGCAGGCGAAACATCATGCGGCATCGCCTGCACATTGGTACGATTGTTAGCGATGCCATGATGAAAGTCAAATGGGTCAGTGGCGGATATGTGGGCGTGATCGAAGAGTGGTTCATCTCCAAACTACAACCTGGTGATGTGTTCACACTTGCCGGAAGAAACCTGGAGTTGGTTTCCATCAAAGAGATGACCGTACAGGTAAGAAAAAGCAATGCCAAGAAATCCATCGTTCCGAGTTGGATGGGTGGACGAATGCCATTGAGTGCCAACCTGGGAGAATTGTTGCGCAAGAAACTGAACCAGGCAGCAGAAAACACAAAGGATCATCCAATCCTTAACAAGCTATCTCCCCTTTTGGATTGGCAAAAAACATTGTCCGCTATTCCAAAATCGGATGAACTGCTGATCGAAATGATCGAAACAAAAGATGGTCACCATCTTTTTGTACATACGTTTGAAGGACGACTGGTCAATGAAGCACTGGCAGCGATCTTGTCCTGGCGCATCACGCGGATTGCTCCGATCAGTTTCACCTTTGCGATGAATGATTACAGCCTTGAGTTATTGAGTGATCAACCGATCCCCATTGATGAGCAAAATATGCATGCTCTCTTCAGCAAGGAGAACCTGACGGAGGATATTTACAGAAGTGTCAATGCCACAGAGATGGCGAAGCGGAAATTCAGGGACATAGCCGTGATCGGGGGATTGATTTTTCAGGGCATGCCCGGTGAGCAAAAAAAAGCACGTCATCTGCAAAGCTCAGCATCCCTGCTCTTCAATGTCTTCATGGAATACGATCGGCAGAATATCCTGCTCAAACAGGCATTCGAGGAAGTGATGTACCAGCAGATGGAAGAAGAAAGATTGCGCAACCTGTTGGAACGGATTGGCAGCGCCAAGATCATCCTCAAAAGACCAGAACGGCTTACCCCCTTTTCCTTCCCGGTAAAAGTGGATTCCATGCGCGAGAGCATGTCTTCAGAAAAACTGGAAGACAGGATCAAAAAAATGTTGCGTCAGGTATAGGGAACTGGCAGAATACTCTTCTCCACCCCATTCTCAACAATGGCATAGACCTGATCGGATGGAGCGGGAGAAATCAAATGCTTGCCTGAAAATCTACTGAAAGCGGGTAAGACACAATGGGTATCCATAAAATGAAAACAAGGCAATACCATGGCTTGCTTTCCCTTTCCCTGAAGTTTGATGCCGGGATGCACATGTCCGCAAAACCAATACTGATCATCATCCGTTTTTATCTCATACATCGCGTGAGAAAAAGTAAACCCATTCAGGCTATATCTTTCGCCCTTGATAGCAAGACCTAGTCGTATATAGTCACTGTCTTCAAGTATTTCATGGTTTCCGCGTACCAGCATGATTTCCCGATCCCCCAATGTTTCACGCCACCTGGCAAAGACCTCATGCTCAATGTTTGCATGACTGTGAAAGAGATCTCCCGTGATCAAAATGCGATCAGGATTAAAATAATGGATTTGTTGATACAACCGATGCATGTCTTCTTGAAACAGCTGCTGGGGCACGGCAATACCCGCCTTTCGAAAATGTGCTGTCTTTCCAATGTGGAGATCGGATAGGATGAGCATGCTTTGTTCCTCCCAAAACAGACAACGCTCAGGACTGATCCAAAGGCGCTGACCCTTCCACTCCAACAAAATCGGAATTGTAGACATGACAGAGGATAAAGGGGTTTATGGAAAAAGAGAAGCGGCTGTAGCCAGAGCATCCGGCTTTCCTACATCCAACACAACATCGCCTGAATGATCATATCCCAAGATGGTTTCTGTACCGGACAATTGCAGATACGTATCAGTGATTGAAAATATTCCTGATACCGGCATCAGCGCAAACAACCTTGGCTCAATGATATGAATACCGGAAAAAGCAAATGGCAATAGATTTTCTGCGATTGAATCTTCAGATGACAATCGCAGTTCATTCGTTTTATTGTTTTGCCATCCACTGAGCTTCATGTGCTGATCAAACAAAAATTGTCTTGTGCTTTCGCGCTTTGTAACGGCAAGGGTAGCAAGGGGTCTGTGCTCCTGATGAAAAGCAAACATGGCACCCAGGTCAAGATCCGTGAGAATGTCTGCATTCATGACCACAAAGGGTCCGTTATTGTTTAAGTGAGCAGCAGCATTGGCCAAGCCACCGCCGGTCTCATAGGGACCCCCTTCTTCATAGCAGACATGAATGGTTAGATCTGTATTGCGATAACGGGAAAGAAACAAATGGATCTGTCCTGAAAAATGAAAAGTATTGATGACAAATTCACTGATGCCAAACGACCGCAAGTATTCAATATTCCTTTCGAGCAACGATTTGCCATTCACCTTCACCAAGGCCTTGGGATGATGATCGGTATAAGGCTTGAGCCTGGTCCCCAGCCCAGCAGCAAAGATCATGGCTTTGCAATTTTCAATACCGCTCATTGATCCAGTTTTTAGCCTCCTGCTCAACATGCTTCACAATGGTATTCACTTTGTACTTTTCTTTGAGGTGTTGCGCCAAACGGTCTGCTGCATAGACACTGCGGTGCTGTCCGCCAGTACAACCAAAGCTGATGGTGAGTCCTTCAAATCCTCTTTTGATATAATCCTCTACCGAAATATCCACCATGCCAAATACATGTTGCAAAAAGGCAGGCATGCTGGTCTTGTGGATGAGGAATTCCTGAACGGCTTTGTCTCTTCCGGTTTGGGTTTTGTACTCTTCAATGCGACCAGGATTGAGGATGCCCCGGCAATCAAAGACGAATCCACCGCCGTTTCCATGCAGGTCTTCCGGGATTCCTTTCCGATAAGAAAAACTGTTCACGTGAATCACCAATGGTGTTTCTGGACCGGCAACTACCGGTTCAAATTTCTGCATGATCTCATCAGAAATGATGTCCTGCAATACTTTTTGAAGAGCAGGCAATCGCACGGGCAGTTTTTTATTCTCTAAAAACCATTTCAGGTTTTTGAGCGCAAAGGGAATACTGGCAATGAAATGAGGCTTGCGTTCAAACAATCCCCGGAATCCATAGGCACCCAATGTTTGCAGCATGCGGATCAGCACAAAGCCGTCGTAGCTGTCAAGAAAGTTCTGGCGATCCAGTCGACCTTTCAAAAGGCCATTCACTTCATCAAAATAATATCCAACAAGTTCATCCCTCCAATCATAGGGCATTTGAGCCCTGGCCTGCCAAAGCAAAGAGGCAATATCATATTGCAAGGCTCCCTGCATACCGCCCTGGTAATCGATGAAGTAGGCCTCACCGTCTTTCAACATCACATTCCTGCTCTGGCAGTCACGGTGCATGAAGTGATGGCTTTCTTCCTGCATCAGGTAGCTGCTCAACATTTCAAAATCATTGAGCAGCAGATTTTTGTCGTAAGGCAGGTCCAAAGCCCTGACAAAATAATAGAGAAAATAGAGCAGATCTGAATAGATCGCCTGCTTGTCAAATGAACGGGTGGCGATACAATTGCCATAGTCCAAGTCTTGCCCCCCTATTACCTGCAATTTCGCGAGGGATGTACAGGTCTTTTTGAAAAGTGCTTTTACATTTTCCGTGAACCCTTCCTGCTTCATGACATCAAAAAGAGAAAGGTCCCCCAGGTCTGACTGAACATAAAAACGCAGTTCATCGTCTGAATAGACGATTGAAGGCACATTCAGCGATTTGCTGCTGAAATGCTTGGTGAATTCCACAAAAGCATTGTTCTCAGGGGTATTGGCAGGATTGTAGGTAAGGATATAAGACCGTCCTTCGTGTTGAAAACGGAAATACTGTCGATTACTCCCTGCCTGTTGCAAAGATTCCAGTGAAATATCATGTTTTGGCTGCCATTTTTTCAAGGATTCCAAAACCTGTTGAAACGCTTCCTGCATAAGACACAAAGTTATCTTTTATTCTGAAGGTAAAAAAGCCACTGCGTATCTTTGCAGCATGCTCAAAAAGTCGATGGATGAACTACAGCGGCTCAGCCAAAAGGATTTTCAGGAGGCCGAAAAGCATCCTGTAACAATACTATTGGACAATGTCAGGAGCATGCACAACGTTGGAAGTGTTTTTCGAACAGCGGATGCCTTCAGGGTTGAGAAGATCTTGCTGGGTGGCTATACCCCCAAACCACCGCACCGCGACATCCAAAAGACGGCGTTGGGCGCAACAGAAACAGTACAATGGGAAGCCTGTGAGGATGCTGTGCTGGCGATCGAGAACCTGAAAAATATGGGATACCGTGTGTTGGCGGTAGAGCAGACACATGACAGTTTTTTGTTGCAGGAGCTTCAGTTGGGCAAAGGTGAAAAAACAGCGCTTGTCTTTGGCAATGAAGCTGAAGGGGTGAGTGAAAGCTGCCTGGCTGCATGCGATGGAGCTGTAGAGATCCCACAGTTTGGCAGCAAACATTCCTTCAATATCAGTGTATCGGCCGGAATCGTCTTGTGGGAAGTCTATAAAAAGATGCAGGCATGAAGAAACTACGCGACTACCTATCCCTTGTTAAATTTTCGCATACCATCTTTGCGATGCCTTTTGCCATCACTGGTTTTTTCATGGGAATCTTTCACTTGAAAGCCAGCCAACCTGGCCTCTTTCCTGCAAATGAAAACATCGTTCTTGCCTACTTTTCAAGTGAGTACCTGAAATTCATATGGGTGATCGCCTGCATGGTCTTTGCCCGCAGTGCAGCGATGGCTTTCAATCGCTACCTCGACCGGGAATTTGATGCCAAAAATCCCAGGACCGCCATTCGTGAAATCCCGAAGGGTATCATCAGCCCCTCCAGCGCCCTCCGCTTCACCATCCTGAATGTGATCCTGTTCATGGGGGCTGCCTTCCTGATCAACATGACTTGTTTTTGGCTATCGCCAATTGCGCTGCTGGTGATCCTTGGATATAGTTATACCAAGCGTTTCACGGCACTCTGTCATCTGGTATTGGGGCTGGGATTGGCATTGGCACCAACAGGTGCGTTTATCGCGGTTACAGAAACCGTGAACATCGCTGTTGTTTTGTTGTCACTCGGTGTTGTCACCTGGGTCAGTGGATTTGACATCATTTATTCTCTGCAAGATGAGGAGTTTGACAGTTCAATGGGACTGCGTTCGATACC
>RFVQ01000121.1 GCA_009922495.1 Chitinophagia bacterium | reverse complement strand
CTGGCTGAAAACAAACTTTTCGCCACACTGGATACCACCACGCGCAAGATCGTTTTTGAAAACACCCCTTTCCTCCTGAGCGATACCGTTGGGTTCATCAGAAAACTTCCCCATCACTTGATCGAAAGTTTCAAAAGCACTTTGGATGAAGTGAAAGAAAGTGATATACTGTTGCATGTGGTAGACATATCTCATCCGCAATATGAAGACCAAATGAAAGTGGTGAATACGACCCTGGCTGAATTGGGTTGCGCCGATAAACCCATGATCACCGTCTTCAACAAAATGGACCTTTACGAAAAGAATACTTTTGATGAATGGCTGGATCCGGAGGTAAAAGAAAACATGTTAACGGAATTACAAAAACGTTGGCAGAACGAAACAGCCTCAAGATGTGTCTTTGTTTCCGCCACAGAAAGAAGAGAGATCGATAAATTAAGAGAAACGATTCTCAACCAGGTACGTGACCTTTATGCCAAACGCTATCCTTACAGAACCGGATACCAGTCATACAACCATGAGCAATAAGATTGAATATCAGTGGCATTTCGTTGCTGAAAATGAGGAGGCACTTGGGTTTGGCAAATACGATATCGTTCAGGCAGAAGTTGCCGGCAAGACCATTTGCATTGCTCGCTTCAAGGAAAAACTCTATGCCTTTCAATCCCTTTGTCCGCATGCCGGTGCCAAAATGGTCATGGGCTATATTGATGCACAAGGCAATGCAGTATGCCCGCTGCACCGTTTCAAATTCGCTTTGAAAAATGGATTCAATGTGACGGGAGAAGGATACAACATGAGAACCTACCCCATTGAGATCAGACCTGAGGGAGTTTTAGTAGGATTTAAGGGTTAAAAATCCACGATTAAACCTTTCCCATTATTGTCCGTCTTAGTTTGCAAATAATCATTTTTCATTAACCAACTTAAAAAATAGAAAATGAAAACAAAAGGAATCTTTGTACTCGGACTTGCGCTCTTGTCTTCGGCTGCAGTATTGGCGCAAGGTGGTCGCCCCGGTGGCGGTCGTCCCGTTAATCCCGGACAGGAAAGGGCTGCAGAAGTAAAACTCAGGAATGTTGAAAACAAGGCAGCAAGAGCGGAAAGTCATGCAGACAAGCGCCAGCATGGTGAAGCCACTGCACAATCACGCGCCCATGACAAAGCGTTGAAAAATGCCAATGAAAATGCTGCCCTGAAAGGATCTGGTAAAACAGGTGCTGAAGGTGATCACAAGGAACATGCTGAAAAAAGAAGAGATGGTGAAAGAAAGAAGGATGGTGAAATGAGAAAAGATGATGAGGGAAGAAAAGAAGGAGAAAAGAGAAAGGATGGTGAGAAAAGGAAGGATGGTAATAAACCTGAGAGAAAGGGAACAAATGGTTGATGCCTATATTGCTGCCATTGCTGAGGAGCATCAAAAAGGATTTTTGGAATTGCACCAAACCATCCTGAAAGCTGCTCCCTCAGCTGAATCCTGCATGAGCTATGGGATGCCGGCCATCAAATCCAACGGCATTGTGGTGTACTATGCCAACTGGGAAAAACATTATGCCATCTATCCCATGCCTTCTGCATTGAAAGCGTTTGCCGAGCAGCTACATGCTTTTGTTACATCGAAATCAACGATACAATTTCCCCATGGAAAAAAACTGCCGAAAAATCTGATCAAGGATATTGTGAAATTCCGACTAGAAGAAAATTTTTTGAAGAGGGGCAAGAAAACAGCAAAGAAATAGTAGCTAACAAATTATTTGCGCTGCAATACCCAATACAATCCTCCGATCACAAAGAGCAAACCGAAAAGGGTATGTAGTCCCAAGGGTTCATCGACCACAATATTCGAAATGATGAAGCCGAAAATGGGACAAAGAAAAAGCCAATAGGAGGAACGGGTGCCATGGTGTTTGAGCATGTAGATCCAGCATTGGACTGCGAGTATCGACACCACCGTTGCTAGCCAAATGGTGGTGAACCAAAAAGAACCATTGAATTGATTGGCTTCCGGTCTCCAGGTCAACACCACAACCGGCAGGATGAACACTCCCCCCAACAGGGTTTGCCAGCCATTGATGGTCAATAAATGTAATCCCTCCCAGCTGTTCCGCTGAAAATACAAAGTACCAGCAGAGTAAACGAACATGCTGGAAAACAGGATCAGGATTCCCGCGGTCGTCGCATAGGCTCCCTGCACCAAAGGGTAGGCCGCAATGGTCACTCCGGCAACACAAAGCAAAAGTGACAAGACCGTTCTTCCAGAAAGCGCTTTGCGATCCCATGCTGCTGCCACCACCATGATGATCACAGGATTGATGGCCACCGCCAGACTACCGAGTCCGGGTGATACCTGTTGCATAGCATATACATAAATTCCCAGGTATAGACTGATGTTGAGCAAACCATATACCGCGATCTTCCCCCACTCCTTCCCTCTCGGCAATCTTTCACGAAGCATGCCATGGGAAATGAATAGCATCAAAACACCCGCCATGAAAAACCGCACCACTGAAATCACGAGTGGCTGTGCCACTGTTAATCCGATCTTGGTAACAGTCGATGCCGATGCCCAACAGATGGCGAACAGCAGACCAATAGCAATGAATCTCCAACCAGATGAACCCTTTTCAATACGTTGATCCATATTTCAAGATAACCATTCATGCCATGCAAGTCAAATTCATTTGCGATCTTTATCACCATGAAAGCAATCTGTGTCAAAGCAGCCCATGAACTGGAAATACAGGAAAGGCCGATGCCCTTCATCACGCATGCGGAGGAAGTGCTGATCAAAGTGAGGACTGCCGGCATCTGTGGATCCGATATGCATGTTTACCATGGTACATCCCCGGTGGCTACCTATCCCCGGGTAATGGGACATGAAATTGCAGGGGAGATCATTGAAGTCGGATCATCTGTAAGTCAGTTTGGAGTGGGCGACCGTGTAGTCATTGATCCTGTGATCCATTGCGGAGCATGCTATCCCTGCAGGACTGGACGACAGAATGTATGCAGCCAACTACAGGTGAGGTCAGTACATGTAGACGGCGGCTTTCAGGAATATGTTGTGGTGCCTCAAAGAAGTGTTTACAAAATTCCGGATCAGCTTAGTTGGGAAGAATCCGTGATGATCGAACCCTTCACGATCGCTGAACAAACCTGTTGGAGAGCTGGACTAACCAAGAATGACACTGTATTCATCATGGGAGCAGGACCGGTGGGCTTGAGTATTCTGAAAAGAGCAATAATCAGTGGAGTTAAATGTATTGTCTCTGATATCGTGGAAAGCCGATTGCAGATGGCGCTGGCCTTTGGTGCGGATGCCGTCATCGATGCAGCAAAAGAAAATGTGCTCGAGAGACTTGTTCAATTGACCGATGGTCAAAAACCATCAGTAGTGATTGATGCAGTTTGTACGGTGAAGTCCTTCGAACAAACACTGGACTATGTCTGTTCTGCTGGGCGCATCATCACATTGGGGTTTCATGACAGTCCATCTGCCATCACACAGTTATCCATCACGGCAAGGGAAATTGATATCCGTGGGAGCCGATTGCATAACAACAAATTTCCGGATGTGATCGAATTGTTTGCTTCAGGAAAACTTCAGGTAAAAGAAATGATCACGCATCAATTTCCGTTCGAAAAGATAAGAGAGGCAATCGCATTGATCGAAGATCCAACCATAGAAAAAGGAAAAGTTATTTTGCAGTTCTGATCAATCCAATGCCGTCTGATCAAATTTTGGTGCCAATAGGTGCATGACAACCCATGCGATCAGATAAAAAGTTGCACTGAGCATGAACATGATGCCGTAACCAATTCTTATGTCTCCCAGGCCTTGATAATGATCCAATACTTGTCCTGCTACCTGCGCAATCAACATACCTCCCATTGCCCCCGCCAATCCGCCGATGCCCGTTACGGATGCAGCTGCCCTTGCTGGAAACATATCAGAGACAGTGGTGTAAATATTAGCCGACCATGCCTGGTGTGCCGAAGCAGCAATGCCAATGATGATCACTGCCAGCCACATGCTTTGTCCTCCTAAAAACTGAACCATGATCACCGGCAACGGGAAAAGGGCATAGATGAACATGGCCCGTTTTCGTGAGCGACTGGGATCCAGTCCGCCCTCCATGAATCGCTTGGGTAACCATCCACCAAAGATGCTGCCAACCGTGGCCATGGTATAGACCAATGCAATGGGCAAACCCACATCCGTTCCTTTCAAACCGTATTGCGCCTTCAGAAAGGCAGGAAGCCAGAATGTAATGAACGCCCATGGTGGATCACTGATCAGCTTACCCAAAAAATAAGCCCATGTCTTGCGATAGGTAAGCAACTTGCTCCAACGGAAAGAAGGAGATGCGTCTGGGGCCTGTACAATTTCATCCTTGCCACTCATGATGTAGGCATATTCTTCCCTCCCGAGTTTTCCTTCTGCCAGTTTTTTCTCGGGACTATCATACATGCGTTGCCAGAAAAATAACCAACTCATGCCAATCACACCCGTAATGATGAAGGCCCATTGCCAACCCATGGTGATGGCAATCAAGGGAACAGAAAGCGGAGCAAGAAGCGCACCAATATTGGTTCCGGAAATGGCGATACCGTTGGCCAATGCTCTTTCTTTTCTCGGAAACCAGATGGCAGTTGTTTTGATGGCAGCAGGATAGTTACCCGCTTCCGGAATACCCAGTCCCACACGGGCCATCATAAACCCAATGGGTCCGCCTACGAAAGCATGGGCAATGGAAGCAAGGCTCCACCCCAGCAGAGAGGCGGCATAGCCCAACTTCAAACCGATGCGATCGATGATGCCACCCACGAAGATCATACCCGCCGCGAATGCCAACTGAAAAGAAACCACAATATTGGCATAGATGGTTTCATAATGTGAAGGATCATTGCCAAACAAACCATTCTCTTCCAGAAAAGGTTTGAGCAGGCTCATCACCTGTCGATCCAGGTAATTGATGGTTGTGGCAAAAAATACCAAAGCACATATTCGCCAGCGATATTTTCCAACTCCGGGCAAAGCAGTCATGTCTTGAATGTACGAAACATATTTGCTAACTTTCAACCACCCAAGAAAAGAACCATGAAAAGAATTCTATTTGCCTTTATGCTATTGCATCTTTTCTCCTGCAAGAAAAAAGATGAACTCCTGACGGAAGCCGAAGTGCTGGCTTGCATCGGAGCATTCGACAAAGGATGGGAAAGCAAGGATCCCAAATTGGTGGATTCGGTGTTATCAGAAAAATACATGTACTATACCCAGTCCGGCAATCCCTTTAACCGCGAGAACCTCATCGCCACAGCAGGCTCGGATATCTATTCGTTGCAAGACATGAAAAGAGAAAGCCTGACCATGCAGATCGATGGCGATGCTGCCGTGGTCAATACCATCTGGAGTGGTAAAGGAGTTTATCATGGAGAAGCATTCGATGATCGTCAGCGATGCAGCATCACCATTGTTAAACACAAGGGGATCGTGAAGATCCTGGCAGAGCATTGCACCTCCATCAAGTCACCCTCCACATCGATCCAATAAACATGATAGCTCTCTTCTCGCTGACCGACTGGCTGCTCATTCTCTCTTCTGCTTTCATCATCGGCATGGGCAAAGCAGGCATCAAAGGGTTGGACATGCTAACGGTCACGTTCATGGCCATCGTTTTTGGCAGCAAATCCTCCACCGGTGTGGTACTTCCTTTGCTGAGTGCAGCCGATATCGCAGCCGTGATCTATTACAACCGACATGCACAATGGAATCATTTCTGGAAGATCATTCCCTGGATGGCCGTGGGCGTATTGCTCGGGGTTTGGGTAGGAAAGGACATGAATGAACAGGTTTTCCGTTCAGTGATGGCGGGCATCATCCTGGTCACGATTGTCATTGTGTTGGTGATGGAATACCGCAAATCCACCAATGTGCCAACGCATCCGGCCTTTGCGGCATCAACAGGTCTGGCAGCAGGGTTCACGACCATGATCGGAAACCTTGCCGGTGCCTTTTCAAATCTGTATTTCCTGGCCATGCGCGTAGACAAAAACAGTTTCATCGGCACAGCTGCCTGGATCTTTTTGATCATCAACCTCTTCAAACTTCCTTTCCAGGTCTTCTATTGGAAGAACATCACCACCAGCACCTTGGAAGTGGATTTTTATCTGATACCCGCACTGGCATTGGGTTTCTGGGCAGGAGTGGTTTGGGTGGGAAAGATAAGAGACGAGCAATACAGAAAACTCGTTATTGTATTGACGCTGATCGGTTCCGTGATGATGCTCTTGAAATGATCAGCTGAACCATTCCTGCAGATCAGACAATTGCAATGATTCTTTTGCATCCTTGCTGAGATCGCGAATGATCTGACCGCCATGGAACATGAGCAGTCGATTGCCATAGGTCAAGGCATCTTTCATGCTATGGGTGATGAGCAGAATGGTGATGCCCATTTCTTTGTTGATCTTGTCAGCCAGTTGCATCACCACCTGTGAAGATTTGGGGTCGAGTGCTGCCGTGGGTTCATCCATCAACAAAATATCGGTGCGGTCCATCACCCCCATCAGCAAGGTCAGCGCCTGTCTTTGCCCTCCTGACAAACTCCCCATCAACTGGTCCAGCTTGTTCTCCAATCCCATGCCAAGCGTGGCAACCTTATCCGCAACGGTCTTGCGGAAATTTTCGTTGATGCCGATTCTCAATCCTTTTCTTCCTGCGCGCAAGGCAGCCAAGCGAAAATTTTCAAGAACAGTCAGATCCGGAGCAGTTCCATGCGCAGGATTTTGAAAGACCATGGAAATCCATTGGCTTCTCTGGTGTTGCGGCAAGGAAGTGATGTT